>DATKAS010000070.1:0-2351 GCA_035497855.1 Acidimicrobiales bacterium | reverse complement strand
CGCACGGGCCGGTCAGGGCTCGGCCTCGCCATCGCGCAACAGCTCGCGCGGGCGAGCCATGGCTCGCTTCGCCTGGATCGCTCGCCCGAGGGCGGCATCGACGCCGTCCTTGGCCTTCGCTGCGACGCGGTGCGCGGCCCTGTCCGTTCGTGAGGCGTCGTTTCGACCGTTGTACATTCGCTCAATGAAGATTGACTCAACAAAGGTTGAGTGACTACCCTCACGTCGTGTCAGTCGAGCGGGCCCTCGTTGCTCGCGCTGCACGCCACGCGGCGCTCGGCGATGCGACGCGTCTGGCGATCGTCGACGAGCTCGTTGCATCCGACCGAGCTCCCGTCGAGCTGCGCGAGCTGACCGGGGTCGATTCCAACCTTCTCGCGCATCACCTCGACGTCCTCGAGCACGTCGGCCTGATCACGCGCAGCCGCTCGAGTGGCGACGGCCGGCGTCGGTACGTCCGACTCGCTCGCGGTGCTCTCGCTGACCTCGTGCCGAGAGCAGAACCGGTCGCAGGTCCGGCGCTCTTCGTGTGCACGCACAACTCTGCTCGTTCGCAGCTGGCGGCAGCGCTGTGGGCGCAGCTCGTGGGTGCTCCAGCGCAGAGCGCGGGCACGCACCCTGCCGAGCGTGTCCATCCGGGCGCGGTCGCCGCGGCGAAGCGCGCCCGACTCGACCTCACGAGTGCGCGCCCTCGGTCGATCGAAGACGTGCGTCGTCGGCCGGGGACGCTCGTCGTGACCGTTTGCGACCGCGCGCACGAGGAGCTCCTCCGCGACAACACGTGGCTCCATTGGTCGGTGCCCGATCCGGTCGTGGCACCGACGAAGGCTCGGTTCGACGCAACGGTCGAGGAGCTCCGTACCCGCATCACCGCGCTCGTCGGAGGGCCAGCGTGAGCAAGCTCGACCGCGCGCCCGAGACGGGTACAGGAGCCCTGCAGCTCGATCTCGCGCGCCGCCTGGTTGCCGAGGCGCTCGGAACCGGGCTCCTGGTCGTCGCGGTGATCGGTTCCGGCATCATGGCGAGCCGACTGTCGCCGACCGATGTCGGTCTCGAGCTGCTCGAGAACGCGGCGGCGACCGCAGCCGCTCTCGTCGGACTCATCTGGATGCTCGGTTCGGTCTCGGGTGCCCACTTCAACCCGGTCGTCACGCTGATCGACCGGGGCTTCGGCGGCATCAGCACGCGAGACGCGGGCTTCTACGTCGTGGCGCAAGTTGCAGGCGGCTGCCTCGGCGCAATGGTCGCGAACCTGATGTTCGAGCTGCCCGCCATCGACATCTCCACGAAGACGCGCTCGTCGGGGGCGCTCTGGCTGTCCGAGGTGGTCGCGACCGCGGGGCTTCTGCTCGTCATCCACGGTTGCGTGCGCACGGGGAAGGCGAGCTTCGTCGCGGTGGCAGTGGGTGTGTGGATCGGCGGCGCGTACTTCTTCACGTCGTCGACGAGCTTCGCCAACCCGGCCGTCACGGTCTCGCGCACATTGTCGGACAGCTTCGCGGGCATCGCTCCGTCATCGGTGCCGATGTTCATCGTCATGCAGTGCATCGGGGCGGCCATCGCGTTCGTCCTCATCCGATTCCTCTACCCCACGGAGGTCACCGATGCCTGAAAGGAACGCGAGCGGACTGACCCTCGCGCAGCAGCACGTCATCCGGTCGGCGACCGCCCGTCTCACCGACGAGTTCGCCGGGGTCATCTCGCCCGAGACGATCGAGCGTTTCATCAGCGAGAACCTCGACCAGTTCCTCGGAGATGCCACCGTCACCGCGTTCGCGCCCGTTCTCGTCGAGCGACACACCCGTGATCGCCTCCGGGCGCTAGCCAAGATCGAAGGGAAGATCGTGACTGACGTTCCGTCGGTTCTGTTCCTGTGCGTGCACAACGCCGGCCGCTCCCAGATGGCCGCTGGCTGGCTCAAGCGCCTCGCGGGAGGCCGTGTCGACGTGTACTCCGGAGGGTCGGAGCCGGCGACTTCGATCAACCCGGCGGCGATCGAGGCAATGACGGAGGTCGGCATCGACATCACCGATGACTACCCGAAGCGCTGGACCGATGAGATCGTGCGAGCGGCAGACGTCGTCGTGACCATGGGCTGCGGCGACGCGTGCCCCCTCT
The DNA here is from genome assembly GCA_035497855.1 of Acidimicrobiales bacterium. Lineage (GTDB taxonomy): Bacteria > Actinomycetota > Acidimicrobiia > Acidimicrobiales > DATKAS01 > DATKAS01. The sequence continues at coordinate 233 of DATKAS010000070.1, read as the reverse complement.
TCCCGGGGAAGCGCTACGAAGATTGGGAACTCGATGATCCCGCCGGTCTCGACGTCGTTGCCGTGCGGCCGATCCGTGACGAGATCCGTCGCCGGGTCGAGCAGCTGATGCAGTCGCTCGGGATCGAGCCTCGGCTCAGTCGTTCTTGACGCCGCGCCCGGTGGCGACGGCTTCGACGAGCTCGGCAGTGACGGTCACGAACAGCAGGTTGAAGTCGCAGGCGCGTCGGAGTC
>DATKAS010000069.1:0-3551 GCA_035497855.1 Acidimicrobiales bacterium | reverse complement strand
TCCGGGGTCCGAGCGGAACACGATGACCTCGCCGTCGAGCACGTAGTTCACCGGGAGCACGATCACCGCGCCGTCGGGAAGCGCAAGTGCGATCCGGCCCACCGTGAACGACGCCAGCAGCGCGAGGCACTCCTCACGGGGCACCTCCTCGACCGACGCGCTGTCGTCCCGGTTCATGGCACTTCCACCAGTCGGTGGCCTGCCACTCGTTCGAGCGACAGAGCGACGAGGCGCGCCTCGTCACCAGCGGTCCACTCGGGCGGCACGGCTGACTCCATCTCGGCGAGCTCTGCCGGATCGGTGACCTCGTGCGCAACTCCCGTGACGACGATGCTCCACCCGACGTGTGACTGCGGATCGATGTCGTCCACTTGGAACGCAACGACGTGGGGCGTCGATCTGCGCCCGCCGGTGCGGAACACGATGCGATCACCGATCAGCCGGAAGCTCACTGGCAGCACCGTGGGCAGCGCGTTCGCCGACAGCGCGACGCGTCCCATGGATGCCATCGCGAGGAGCTCGAGGCACTCCTCACGGCCGAGCGTCCCGGCGGTCACGAGACACTGCCCTTGTTGTCAGGCGCGTTCTCGGTCGGGATCACCACGACCGGGCACACCGCGTGATGCACGACCTGGCGGCTCGTCGATCCGAGCAGCCAGCTCTTGACGCCGCTCAAGCCGCGCGTCCCGACGACCACGAGCGTCGCGTCATCCGCCGCCTCGAGGATCGCGGAGGCGGCACCCCCGGGGGCGAGCCGCGGCTCCACGGCGACGTCGTGCGTGTCCGCAGCGGCGAGTGCCGTGCGAAGGATCTCCTCCGCCGCATCCTCGAACACCCTCGGGTCGAGCGCACCGCCGGCATACGGGTATGCCATGACCGAGCCGGCATCCCACGCGGCGATCGCACACACCGTCGCCTTGCGAGCTCTTGCCTCGTCCAGCGCCCACTGGAGGGACCTCCCGGAGGTCGTCGAGCCGTCGACGCCGACGACGATGTGCTCCTCCGCCGGCTCCACCGATTGCGCGTGGATGACCGCCACGGGGCACTGCGCCACGTGCAAGCAGCGTTCGCTGACCGAGCCGACCCGCAGCCCGAGGAAGCCGCCGCTGCCCCGTGCTCCCACCACGAGCAGCTCGGCGCCCTTCGACACCTCCACCAGCGCGCGCCACGGAAGATCACACACGGCGCGCCGTCCGACCGCCGTCGCAGCGTCGGCGCCGACGGTCCCGACGACCCACGTGTCGAGTGCGCGAAGCGCGTCCTCCTCCCCGTACGTCGAGGAGAACGAGCGGTCGCTCGTTGCCCACCGCTGGTTCAGCAGATCCCATGCGACCACCGCGGTCACCGATGTCGATCGCAGGTCTGCCTCGCGGATCGCCCATCGCAGCGCGTGGTCGGCCCCTTCTGAGCCATCGATCCCGACGTAGATCGTCATGTCATTGACCTCCTGGTCCTGGCTCACTGCACGACGAGGGCGGTGACCATCCCGAACATGCCGTGCTCGTTCTCGGCGTGCGGGAGGATGTGGCAGTGCCAGACCCACGTGCCGAGCTCTGTCGCGTGGACGAGCACCGTGTAGCGCTCGCCCGGCGCGACCGTGACCGTGTCCTCGAGCTCAGGTGCAGCGAGCGGGTTGCCGTCCTTCGCGATCACCATCTGCTCCATGCCATGCAGGTGCATCGGGTGGATCTGCGCACCCTCGTTCATGTACTGCACCTCGATCCAGTCACCCTGCTTCGCGACGATCGGTGCAGTTGCCGGAAACGACTTGCCGTTGATCGCATAGCCGATCACGCCAGAGTCGTTCAGCATCATGATCTGCTGCTGGCTGACGGTGACCCCCGCGGGCAGCGGCTCGTCGCCGACGATGAACGCTCCTGCGAGGCCGTCGGGCACTTGCTGGAACGCGATGTGGTGCGAGTGGTACATGCCGACAGCGGGCGTGTCCTGCACGGTCCACTCGTAGGTGAACGACTCACCGGGCTTCACCGGGTCTTGCGCCACGTACGTCGTGCCGTCCATCGAGTTCGGGGTGACCAAGCCGTGGAAGTGGATCGACGTCGACTCGGGCAAGTTGTTGTGCAGGATGACCTTCACATGGTCTCCCGGGTCGACCTTGATCGTCGGTCCCGGGACCATCCCGTTGTATGTGTAGGCGTCGACCGTCTTGGTCGCGTCGACCTGCCACTTCGTGACCGCTGCGGTGAGCTCGAACTGCTTGGTGCCGTCAGGAAGGATCGTCGGGGCCAGCACCTGCGCGCCGAGCCCTTCGGTCTTCTGGGGGAACGCGGCGAGCGATGCCTTCATCTCCGCATCCATCTGCTCCGGTGTCATGGTCGCCGAGCTGTCCCCCGTCGACGTGCCACTGCCCGCAACGCCCGCGGTCGATCCCTCGCCGAGGTGGAGCATGGCTTGCATGCCTGACGCCTGATGGCCCGCGACCTCGCAGAAGACGGTGTATGTGCCGGCAGCGAGACCAGACAGGTCGAGGTGGATGTGCCCGCCGGGGGGGATCATCGCGGTACGCACGTCGGTGCCTTGCACCGCGAGGTTGTGGTCGACCGTGCCGCTGTTCACCACGTCGAGGCCACCCGACTGCGACGCCGTGATCATCACCGGCGTGATCGAGAACTCCTTCAGCGTCGCCTGCGTCGCCCCGCCTCCCGCAGCTACAGGACCACCCGAAGACTTCGCGTCGTCGATCGCGCGCATCCCGAAGCCGATCGCGACGGCGCTCGCGAAGAGCGCGACCGCAGCGAAGGCCCAGATCATCAGGGTCCAGCCATCGCGGCGGGTCTGCCTCGCCTTGAGCAGCACCTCGAGGTCGTCGAGGTTGATCGTGCGGGAGTGTTCGGTCGGTTCGTCGGCCGGTTCGTCCGTCGTCAGGCTCATGGCTCGATCGTGCGACCGGAGCGGGCCGGTCACGAGGGCCGCCGGTCGGGACTCGGGAGGACCTTGGTCCCGTGCTCGATCAAGGGTTTTCCGCGAGGCTGGCCGCGAGCTCCTTCGCCCACGCCAGCGCGCGATCGGCCTCGCCCTCGGCGAGGTGGGTCTGCTTGTCCACGAGGAAGCTCTCGGGATCCGCGACCAGGTCGTAGCCACGGTGGGTCAGCCGCCGACCGATGCCCTTCGACGCGCGGCCGGTGACGATGGCGGGACCGTCGATCCGAGTGTCGAACGCGGCAGCGCCGACGTTCTTCACATGAGGGAGACCTTCGAACCATTCGCGCAGGCCCTCGCTCTCGGCGTCGGGCTCGAGCACGAGGTCACTTCCGGGCTTGTCGGCGGCGGTCTTGGCCGCGGTGCGCGTCCGCGCACTCGGCAGGGAATGGACGTGGGTCGGGCCCCCCACGACGAGCAGCTGGGCCGCCGCGACGAGCTCGGGCGTCGCCCGCTCGACCGGCACGACATCAGTCTCGAAGTGCGAGCGCAGCCCCTCGGCGATCTGGTCGGCCACCACACGGGTGTTCCCGTACATCGATTCGTACACGATGAGTACTCGCATGCCTCGATGGTGTGTCGACCCGCTGGCGAGCAGAAGGGCCGAAGGT
>DATKAS010000068.1:0-3870 GCA_035497855.1 Acidimicrobiales bacterium | reverse complement strand
GATCGGCGCGCTCTCGACGTTCGGGCTGGCCTTGTTCACGATCGGCCTCTCGTGGGCGGCCATCGCGGTGGTGCGCGCGTGTGGCGCGCTGTGGGACTCGTACGACCCACTGCGCAGCGCTCGGCGCATCGGCGCCGCACTCTTGCTGATCGTCGTGCCCATCGTGTTCGACCCCGGCACTGCTGAGCGCTTCGGCGTCGCCAAGCTCACCGTGCTGATGGTCGGCGCTCTCGCCCTCGCGATGCTGTGGGTCGTCGACGCGGTGACCAACACGAAGGTGCCCGACCTCCGCACGGGGCTCCACTGGCCGATCCTCGCGATGGTCGTCGTCGGCACCCTCGCGACGATCTTCAGCGTCAACCCCCGGCTGAGCCTCGTCGGCGCCTATCAGTCCTACGACGGGCTCCTCGCGCTGCTCGCGTTCGCCGTCGTGGCGCTCGTCGCCGCCGAGTCATGGCGTTCCAGCGATCTCCGGCGCATCTTCACCACTTTCGTGGTCGCGACCGGTGGCTTGGTCGTCCTCTACGGCCTGATCCAGACCGCCGACGTCGAGCTCGGCACCCACTGGGACTGGATCTCCTTCGTGAACCCGGGCGCCTCGTTCGGGCCCACCAGCACGGTCTGGTCGACGTTCGGCAACCCGAACCACCTGGCCGGCTTCCTCGCGTGCCTGCTGCCCGTCGGGGTGATCGTCGTGATCAGCGAGCGCACCATCCACCTGCGGGTGATCACCGGCCTCGTCCTCGCCGGCGCGCTGCTGTGCCTCGTCGAGACGAGCAGCCTCGGCGGCTTGAGTGCGGCCGTCGGCGCGCTCGTCCTCACCGGGATCCTCCTGATCCCCGAGCTCAAGGCCCATCGCAAGCTCGCGCTGTGGTGTGGCGCCGGCCTCGTCGTCGCCGTCGGTGCGGCGTTCGTCATCGTCGGCGCGCAGGGCACGGTGTCACGCAAGCTCGACGCGCTGACGAACTGGTCCTCCGGCACGAGCACCGCGGCGCAGCGGGTCCAGTACTGGCACTCGGCACTGCACATGGCCGGCGATCGTCCGATCCTCGGATGGGGCCCCGACACGTTCGGCTACTTGTCGCCGCAGTACCAGACGCAGAAGTTCGTCGACGCGTTCGGTCCCAACCAGGTGATCAACGCGGCGCACAACACGTTCCTGCAGACGCTCGCGACGAAGGGTGTGCTTGGCCTTGCCGCGCTCCTCTTCTTCCTCGTGTGGCTCGCGTTGCGGGCGATCGGCGCGTGGCGCAACGTCCGAGCGCGCGAGCGCACCGACGAGGGTTGGCGCGAAGAACGGCTGATGATCACCGCCGCGCTCGGCGCGTTCGTCGGTGTGGTCCTGCAGAGCTCGTTCAACGTCGAGCTGCTCGGGATCAACGTCGTGCTGTGGTCGATGGCCGGTGCGGTGTGCGCGGTCGCACTCGCGGCCGGTGTGCCGGTCTGCCTCAACCCGGCGCGCATCCTGCGCGTCTCGCTTCCCGACGATGCGGAGGTGGCGGCGCGTGTCCGGCCCGTACAGCGGCGTGTCACGCGCCGCACGCCGATCGGCGCGCCTCTCGCGATCGGTGTCGTCGCGGTGCTCGGCATCTCGTGGTTCGCATCGACGTGGTGGCGCGCCGATCGTGAGTTCCAGTCGGCCATCGACGGCACGTTCACGCTCGCGTCCCAGACGAAGCTGTCGTCGGCTGCGCAGACGAGGGTCGTCAACTCCACGCTGACCGACTTCCACGATGCGACGACGCACAACACATCCGAGTCGCGCTACCCGATCGCGGAAGCGAACTTCGTGCTGCAGACGCTCGCTGCGTCGAACTCGCTGACCGCCGACAACTTGTCCGGTCTCCAGCCCGTGAAGGACATGCTGCAGACCGCCGTCGACCGAGGCCCTCGTGACCCGGTGCCGCTCAGCGCCTACGGCCGCCTGCTCGCGCGGCTGCGCGAGCTCCTGCCTGCGAGCGGCGAACCGAAGCTCGAGGCCGAGCTGTTCGCACGGGCCGCCGCGGCGAACCCGTACGACCCGAGCTACGTGGCCGGCGAGGCGACCGCGAAGCGCGCGGCTGGCGACCTCGCCGGTGCGCGGGCGGCTGTGGATAACGGCCTGACCAGGTTCCCGACCGACGTGAGCCTGTTGACCGAGGCGGTGGCGACCGCGAAGGCCCAAGGAGACACGGCCGCGGAGAGCGCGTTCCAGGCCCGCCTCGACAAGGTGTCGGGCACCTCCTCAGGGGGCTGACCTGCCCCGATGGGGGCCACGATGCTTGATTCTGTGTCGCGCACCCCTTTAGGGTGCCGCCAGCCGAATTTCGGGTGTCACGAGTCGTCACGCCCGGGGTTCTCGCTACCGAGGGGCGGCAGGACCTTCTGCCTGTTCCCGCATGCGGTCGCGGTTCCGTTGGACGGTCGCGTCGATCGCAACCAAGACAGGACAACAACCAGGAGGTTGTATGAAGTCACCGTCCCGCAGGTTGCGGCGGTTGGTCGGCGCTAGCACCGCCGCCCTCCTCGCCGTCGGCCTCGCTCCGATCGTGGCGCAGGGGGTGGCGCAAGCAGCGTCCACCAACACCCCTGCGATCACGGTCTCCGATCAAACCGTCATCGGTACGGGCGACACCGCAGCTGCCGGCAACATCGTCGTCGGTAGCAGCACGGTGACGTTCAACCAGGGTGACACCATCACCGTGCAGGTGGCCCAGCCTGGCGTCGGCACCCCGACGTTCACGGGCGGCGTCGCCGACGCAGCGGAGATGAACCCGAACTGCAACGGCGCGCTCGATCCGGAAACCCAGTCAGGTGTCGGTGATCGTCGCTTCGTAGCGTATGCGACGACGCCGACGGCGTCGGGTCCGACCGGCGGCACGCTCACGCTGCTGCCGGGTGTTGCTGGTCAGTCGACGGCGGCGCCGCTCAACGGCACCATCCCCGGCTTCTGCAACACGCAGGACGGCGGCACCCGCAACGACATCTTCACGTTCACCGTGGCCACCACCGGCCCCGGCCCGATCACGATCGGCAACATCCAGTACACCGCTGGTCGCGGTACTGGCCAGGCCAACCTCGCGGGCGCGCCGCTGCGCGCGAACTCCGCGACCACCGGCCCGGTGCGGCTCTTCGTGTTCTTCACGAACGTGTCGTCGGGTAACACCAACCTGACGAAGCTCAACACGGCGAACGCCGGCCTGTCGTCGAGCGCGTTCGACTCGAACGCCTGGATCACCACGATCACCATGACGGGCCCGCCCAAGGCCTTCGCGGTGACCTCCGGTGGCGCGGCGCAGACGAAGACGATCAGCGGTGTGACCATCTCCGAGAAGGTTGCCGACGCGTTCGGCACCGCAGGCACCCCGAACAACACGTTCTGCATCGACATCGCATCCGGCAACGCGCAATTCGCCGCGTCGTCGAGCCTGCAAGTCGTGGGTTCCGGTCTCGCGACCGACCTCCTGCAGAGCATCGTCGTGCCTGACTCGACGGGCCCGGGCGGCACCAACGCTCGTGTCTCGATCACCATCTTCAACAACCCGGCGAACGTGCTCTCGTCGCTGACGCTCAACAACCTGGTGCTCAGCATCTTCCCGAGCACCGTCGGTGCTGTGCGAGCGATCCTCACCGACTGTGGCGATCAGGCTGGCCCTGGTGGCTCGATCGCCGGTGACAACACCGACGCTGGGTTCGCTCTGCCGGCTCCGTTCCCCGCAGGCACCACTGACGCATTCGGTGGTGCCCTCTCGAGCGGCACCGTCACCAACCCCCCGCTCCCGCTGGGCAACGACGGTCCTCCTGGAGGCATCGGGGCGAACGTCGGTCCTGGCACTGGGCCCGCAGTCAACGACTTCCTGCTCAGCGACAACGACGACTTCGACACGATCG
>DATKAS010000067.1:0-7900 GCA_035497855.1 Acidimicrobiales bacterium | reverse complement strand
CTCCCGACGGTGTCCTCTACCGATCAGCGACGTGGCTGACGCGGGCTGAACATCACGGTTAGCGTCCCGCTCGTGGAGTACGAGCAGATCCTGAGGGAGCAGCGCGACGACGTCGTGGTGCTCACGCTGAACCGGCCCGAGAAGCTGAACGCGTGGACGCCACGCATGAGCGCCGAGCTCGTGGATGCGATCGAGGCTGCTGACCAAGACGCGTCAGTCGGAGCCGTCGTCGTGACGGGAGCGGGCCGGGGGTTCTGCGCAGGCGCTGACGTCTCGGCGGTGTTCGATGCGCAGCTCAGCGGAAATGCGTCATCCGTCACGCCGGTGGTGCCGGCTCGCGCTCGCGACTGGGTCGAGCTCGTGCGCTCGACGAAGCCGATCGTCGCCGCGGTGAACGGACCGGCGATCGGTGTCGGCCTCACGATGATCCTCCCGTTCGACCGCATCGTCGTCGCCGAAAGCGCGAAGCTCAGCGTGCGATTCGTGAAGATGGGCCTCGTACCCGAGCTCGCCTCGTCGTCGATCCTTCCCCAGCGTTGTGGCTTCGGCGCCGCGTCCGATCTCATGCTCTCGGGTCGCACCGTCTTGGGACCCGAGGCTGTGGCCATCGGGCTCGCCGACGAGTGCGTGGCGGACGACGCTGTGCTCGACGCCGCGATCGAGCGCGCTCGCTCCTACGCGGAGAACCCGACGCCGCAGCTCCGGTGGATCAAGCAGCTCCTCAGCCAGAACGGCAACGAGGTCGACACCCGGCTCGTGCAGCAACGCGAGATCGAAGCCCTGCAGCAGGCCTACGCGACTCCCGAGCACAAAGAGGCCGTGGCCGCGTTCTTGGAGAAGCGCAAGCCGAGCTTCCGGTAGCCGGCGGGTTCGCTCAGCCTCCGAGATCCCAGCGCACCGGCTCCAAGGGGGCATACACGCACATCGCCCCCGTGTGGACCGAGGCGCGCAGGTGCGAGGCCAGTGCGGGATGCCGTGTGTCGAGCCGGCCCAAGGTGTCGCGGATCCTCGCGGTGACCGCCTTGCGGAGTCGTTCCCGATCGCTGTTCATGGTCCGGTCGCGCCTGCCGAGGCCCGCTGCTCGTCGAAGCTCATCGAGCAAGGCCGCGCGCTCGTCCTCCAGCTTCCCGGCGCGCGTCGCGTCACCGCGTAGCGCAGCGCGGTCGAGCTCCTGATCGAGCTCGTCGAGCCGGCGTCGATACGCCGCCTTCGCCGCGGCGTCGAGCAGCGGCGCGGTGTCGGTGCTCACGACCGCATCCGTCGCCAAGGTCACGGCCGAAACCTCGACCCGTGGGTTCGCGACCAACGTGTACAGGTCGCGGAGGCCCTTCGCGTCCGGCATCTGCACTCTCACGCCGTCGAACACGAGGGTCCACACGTCATGGTCGCGTCGGAAGACGTTGGTTGCGCTCGCGTCCCTTGCAGGAGCCAGCGCGTCGAGCCGATCGACGATCGGCCGGAGCCCGCGATGCCGCGCCGACGCGATGGTCGCCGCGAGCTCGGGAGTCGCCGGGCCGCCTGACGCGTGCTGCGCGACGAGGCGGTCAGCACGGGCTTCGAGGAGCCAGAGGTGCGCGTCGAGCCGACGAGCCTCCACTTCCGCGTCCGCTGCCAGCGACTCGGCGCGCTCCCAGTTCCCTCTCGCTGCCTCGAGGCGACCCAGCCACGCAGACACAGGGCCGTGCACCAGCACTCCACCTCCCAGCACAGCCCAGTGCCCGACATCGGCCTCGAGTCGCTCGACGAGAGCGTCGATGCGCGGAAGGTCGCGCTCGACGATCGCGACCTCGACGCTGAACGTGTCCCACAACCGGGCTGCCCAACGCGGCCAGAGCTCGCCGAGCAGCGCGATGTCGGCAACCGCCCGTTGGGCTGCTTCGACGTCACCTCTCTCGCCGGCCAGCACCGCGTCGTACACCCGCCAGTGGGGGTCCCCCGCCGCCTGGAGCGTCGCGAGGAGCTCCTCGATGGTCTCGCGGTCGCCCTCGTGGCGGGCGACCTGCCAGCGCTGGTCGCACCACGTGCTGATGGCGTCGGGCTCGCCGATGCGTTCGCCCAGCGCGCGCGCCGCATCGATCTCGGCACGCGCGGCAGGAAGGTCTGCTCCGAGTGCGGCGACCATCCCGCGCCTCGACGCCGCCACGAATTGCAAGCGAGGTGACTGCGATGCGCGCGAGACGGCATCGAACTGCTCGTGTGTCTTCCGATAGCGCGGATCGCCGTTCTCGATCTCCGCGACCATCCGCAGCAGCAGGCCCTGTGCTTCGAGGGCAGGATCGCGGAGGCGTCGGCCCGACGTCGCGAGCTGGTCGGCGAGATCGCGTCGTTCGTCTTCGGTGCCGGGCTCCCAGATCGCGTCGTGGTACGCGAGCAAGCACGACGCCACCGTCGCCTCGTCGCCCGCGGCGCGCGCGAGATCGAGCGCCTCCGCTGCCATCGGTCGAGAATCGGAGCGATCGTCGGCGAGGAGATGTGTGCGCGCGCGACTCCGGGCGGCGCGCACCTCGGCGCGCAGCGCCAGATCGTCTGTCGAACCCAGCTCGGCGTCGATCTCGTCGAGCCCGCGGACGACCGCCGACGGCTCACTGCCCGCTGCCGGATCGCCCACACGATGCAACCCGATCAAGGCGTTGGCCCGAGTCGCGACGGCGGACGCCGTGAGCAGGCTCGTGTACCGGTCGCGGGCGAGCGCCAGGGCGCCCGCGCGGCGATAGGCGTGCCCGCTCTCCAGGGTCAGGCGCGCCCAGTCATCGGGATCGTCGGTGAGCGCGGCCGCCTGTTCGTAATGGACTCCAGCCGCCTCGACGGTGAGGCGGCTGAGCGCGTCTTGTGCGGCCGCCTCCAGCAGCTCGACGGCTCGCTCTCGAGAGATGTTCGGCACGGCCTGCGTGGCCAGCCACGCGAGCTGTGCCGGGAGCAGGGAGCCTGCAACCCCCGGCGCCTCCGCGGCCTCGACGATCCGTGCCAACAGCTCACGGCGCTCCTCGGGCCGGAGGCGGCCCTGCATGGCCTCGCGCACGAGATCGTGAACGAACTCGTGCACACCCTCGCCGCCGCGCATCAGCCCCGTGGCGTCGAGGCCAGCCAGCGCGGCCACGATGTCGGCGCCGGCACCGACGACTGCGGCGATGAGCACGTCGGGCGCTTCGCGTCCGATCAGCGACGCGACCGTGAGCACGTGTCGTTCGAGGTCACCGAGCGCATCGATCCGTCGGTCGAGGGCGCGGCGCACGCCGAGCGACGCAGAGGGGTCACTGAACGCGACCGACTCGATGACGAAGAACGGGTTGCCGCCAGTGAGCCGACGAAGATGCTCGGCCTCGGCGGTCGTCGTGGACACACCGAGGTCTTCCCTCAGCCGGCGGATGCCTTCGTTGTCGAGACCGGCGAGCGGAACGGTCATCGCCTTCGACATGAGGTCGGCGAGCAGCACGTGGTGCGGGTGCTCGGGCCGGCCGATCTCCTCCCCTCGGGAGGTGCCGACGATCAGCAGTGGAAGGTGGACGGCGTGGCGGTGGAGGAATTCGGCGAGGGCGAGCGAGGCCGAGTCGGCCCATTGCAGGTCGTCGAGGAGCACCACCAGAGGGCGCTCGTCGCACACCTGCGTGAGGAGCCGCAGCGTCGCCTCGTACAGGTGGAACTCCTGCGTCGCTGTCCGTTCCCGGACGTCGACCGTGTCGAGCAGGCGGAGCAACGCCTCGTCATCGAGACCACGGCCCCGGATGGCGCGCAGCACCTGGACCCAGGGCCACATCCCCGGCGCACCGGCGCCATCCCAGCACGCGCCCACCGCGGTCCTCGCGCCCCGAGCTTCGGCTTCGTCGAGGAGCTCGAGCGCCAGCCGGGTCTTCCCCACACCGGATTCGCCCGAGATGACGACGAGCCGACCGATCCCCGCGAGCGTCTCGTCGAGCGCTCGGAGCAACCGGCGCAGCGGCTCCTCGCGTCCCACGAGAGCCGGCGCACCCATGCGGCCATTGTGGTCCGTCGGGGATCTCGCAGGCGCGAGATCTGATCTCGCGCCTCAGTGGTGACCGACTCCTCGGACGAGAGGTGAGACAGATGATCCTCAGCGCCTACCACTTCGAAGGTGACCCGAAGGCCCTCATGGAGTGCCACCACCGGATGACCGAGATGTTCCCGCCGAGCGGGCTCGACCTCCACATCGCCGTGACCCGAGAGGACGGCCTGACCGTCTTCGACTCCTGCCCCGACCTCCCCACACAGCAAGCATTCGTCGCGAGCCCCGAGTTCCACGGCGCACTCGCCGCGGTCGGGCTGCCCGAGCCGACCATCGAGATCGTCGGCGAGGTGCACTTCGCGCACATGAACCAGACCGTGCTCCGATGACCGCATTCGCACGCGAGCTCTCGCACCTCGACGCCACCGCGCAGGCGGACCTGGTGCGGCGAGGCGAGGTCTCTGCCACGGAGGTCGTCGAGGCCGCGATCGAGTGCATCGAAGCGCTCAACCCGACCTTGAACGCCGTGGTGACGCCGACGTTCGAACGCGCCCTCGACGCCACGACGGGCGCGCTCGCCGGCCCGTTCGCAGGTGTCCCGTACCTGTTGAAGGACCTCGGCTGCGAGATGGAGGGCGTGCGCTTCACAGAGGGCTCGAGGTTCCTCGCCGACAACGTCTCGACGTTCGATCAGGAGCTCGTCGTGCGCCTCCGGGCCGCGGGAGTCGTGATCTTGGGCAAGACCAACACGCCCGAGTTCGGCATGGCGCCGTCGTGCGAGCCTCTGCTGTTCGGACCCACGCGCAACCCGTGGAACCCCGAGCTGTCGACGAGCGGGTCGAGCGGGGGCGCGGCTGCCGCGGTCGCGTCCGGGATGGTCCCCTTCGCGCACGGCAACGACTTGGGTGGATCGCTGCGCTACCCCGCGTCGGCGTGTGGCTTGTTCGCGTTGAAACCGACGCGAGCTCGCAACCCGCTCGGCCCCGAATACGGCGACATCGCCGGCGGAGGCTTGGTCGAGCACGCGCTCACCCGATCGGTGCGAGACAGCGCCGCGCTCCTCGATGCCACATCGGGACCCGACCTCGGCGATCCCTATCAGGCTCCCTCACCGTCACGTCCGTTCGTCCTGGAGGTCGGCGCCGACCCGGGGCGACTGCGGATCGCGTGGACGGCGCGTACTCCCGAAGGTGATCTCGGCCACCCCGACTGCGTCGCCGCGGTCGAGCACACCGCACGGCTCTGCGCATCGATCGGTCACGACGTCGAGGAAGCAGAGTGGCCCGCGTTCACCTCGGCGGTCGGCGACGCGATCGGCACCATGATCCACGGCGCCGTGGCGTGGATCATGCGCTACTGGATCCGCCACGTCGGTCGAGAGCCAGACATCGACGAGATCGAGCCGCTGACACGCGCGCTCTGGGAGGGCGGGCAACGCGTCACGGCAGCTGAATGGCTGAGCGCCGTCGAGGAGACACAGCGCTTCACCCGCAACGTCGCTCGGTACTTCGAAGAGGTGGACCTCTTCCTCACTCCGACGATGTCGACGCCGCCCCTGCCAATCGGGACGATGGTGTCGACACCCGAGGATCCTTGGCGCGCGCTGGAGGTCAGCGCGCCAACGGTTCGCTACGCGGGGATCGCGGCGAATCTGACAGGCAACCCAGCGATGTCCGTGCCGCTGTTCTGGAACAGCGAGGGCACCCCGATTGGAACGCACTTCCTCGCTCGCTTCGGTGACGAGGCCACGTTGCTGCGGCTCGCCGCACAGCTCGAGCAGTCACAGCCGTGGGCAGATCGGCTGCCACGGATCCACGCGTCTCGCCTGCAGGAGGGCGCCTTGCACTAGAACCGCGTGATCCCCATGGACGGTCACGCGATCCGCACACCCGATCACAGGCTGCGCGTCTTCATCTCGTCGACGCTCGGCGAGCTCGCGGAGGAGCGCCTCGCCGCGCGAGCGGCCGTCGACCTCGACCGTGGGTTCAGGCGGGGCGGGTCGACGACGCACGCGCGTTCAGCGCCGCTGCGGAGCAGGCGTTGAGCGACGACAACGCGGCCGAGGAGCTCTTCGAACGAGACCCCGCCCTCTTGAGCGATGTGCGGCCTCTGCTCATGGCGATCGCGACGAGCGATCACCGAGGCGCGGTGGCGCTGCTCGATGCAGACCCGTCCCTGGTCACGACAGGCGTGGCGCGGCGCGACGAGTTCTTCCTGGCCGAGCGGCTCGCCCAGATCTACGAGGGAGACACCGCGCTCCACGCTGCCGCGTTCAGCTACGACACCGAGATCGCGAAGGAGCTCGTGTCCCGCGGTGCGAACGTCCGGGCGCGGAACCGCCGAGGTGCCGAACCGTTGCACGCGGCCACGATGGGCGGACCGGGTGCGGCGCGGTCGGATCAGCAACGGCAGCGAGCGGTGATCGTCTACCTCGTCGAGGCGGGCGCGAACCCGAACGCGACTGCATCGGGCGGCGTGACGCCACTTCATCGCGCGGTGCGCAATCGGTGCTCGGCTGCGGTCGAAGCGTTGCTGAGCGTCGGCGCGGACCCGCACCTCACGAACGACAGCGGATCAGCGGCCGCCGACCTCGCCCGATGGACGACCGGACGTGGGGGCACTGGCTCCCCGGAGGCGAAGGCCGAGCAAGCGATCATCATCGAGCTGCTCGACCGAGCGACGTCGTGAGCTGCTGACGAGCGATGGGGCCGCGATCACCGAGCGGAGGGTCGGCGCTGCTGGCGTCTCGCGTGGTGGCCGCGGCTGCGATGGTCCGGTCGATCGGACGGTTTCGCGATGGCCACCGATACGCGCTCTGCGGCAGGCCCGGCGAGCGCGCGCGTGCGCGGATCGCCCGGCTTCACGGACACGCTGTTCGGCACGACCTTTGCCTTGCGGAAGAGTGACGCGACCGAGCGGGACTGCTCCGGTGTCGCGATCGTGACGACCGCGCCAGCGGCGCCAGCGCGGGCCGTGCGTCCCGAGCGGTGCAGGTACGACTTGTGCTCCTCGGGTGGATCGACGTGCACGACCAGCGCGACATCGTCGACGTGGATGCCGCGCGCTGCGATGTCGGTGGCGACGAGGACCCGCACGTCTCCCGCTGCGAACGCTGCGAGGTTCTGCTGCCGAGCCGGCTGCGAGAGGTTGCCGTGCAGCTCGGCCGTAGGGATGCCGGCGGTCGAGAGATGACGAGCGAGCTTGCGAGCGCCGTGCTTCGTGCGCGTGAAGAGCAGCGTGCGATCACCACCGGCAGCGAGCTCGGCGACGACCGCGGCCTTGTCGCCGCTCTGAACGGTGAACAAGTGATGTTCGAGTAGATCGGACGATGCCTCGGGCGGATCGACCGAGTGCTCAACCGGGTCGTGCAGGTAGCGCTGCGCGAGACCCGCGATCGCGCCGTCGAGCGTGGCCGAGAACAGCAGACGTTGACCTCTCGAGGGCGTCTGATCCATCAGCCTCCGAACCGCGGGGAGGAACCCGAGGTCGGCCATCAGGTCGGCCTCGTCGAGCACGGTGATGCGGACGCGATCCAGTGCGCATTGGCGCTGAGCGATGAGGTCCTCGAGTCGGCCCGGGGTGGCGACGACGATGTCGGCGCCTCGGCGTAGCGCCGCGACCTGCGGGCCCTGCGCGACGCCGCCGAACACCGTGGCACAACGCAAGCCGATCGAGTCGGCGAGCGGAGCGATCGTGCGAGCGACCTGCGCCGCGAGCTCGCGCGTCGGCACGAGCACCAGCGCGCCGGGCCGGCCTGGCGCGCGACGGTGGTCATCGGCGAGCAACGCCGCCACGACGGGCACCGCGAAGGCGATCGTCTTCCCACTCCCGGTGCGGGCGCGGCCCAGCACGTCGCGCCCGGCGAGCGCATCCGGCAGCGTCGCCGACTGGATGGGGAAGGCGACGTTGACGCCGCCCCGAGCGAGCGCGGTCACGATC
>DATKAS010000066.1:0-5866 GCA_035497855.1 Acidimicrobiales bacterium | reverse complement strand
AAGGGTTCAAGACGATGGCGCCCGTGTCGGCCGCCCAAGCCGCGACGGTCATCCTCGATGCCGTGAAGGCCGGCAAGTGGCGCATCCTCATCGGCGACGACGCGCACCGACTCGACGAGGTCGTGCGGAGCAACCCCGAGGGCATCTACGACGACGGCGGCATCAACCTGATCTCGGTGATGCAGCAGAGCTCGTGAGGTAGAGGTCCGCCCGCTTCGGTCAGCACGGCGTTCGAGGCTACGAGGGTACGCTCCGCGCATCGCCCGACTTCTTCCCTCGTTCTTCTTCGCCCGGCAGTCGGTGCGCGGGCCGAAGGTCGACGATGTCGCCGGGAGAGTCGACGAGGCATTGCGCTCGCTCGACCTGTCCGCGCGAGTGCGGCCCGGCGATCGGGTCGCGGTCACCGCGGGCAGCCGTGGCATCGCGCACATCGCGGTCGCTACCCGAGCAGCCATCGAGCACGTGCGCGCGCTCGGCGCCGAGCCGTTCATCGTGCCCGCGATGGGCAGCCACGCCGGGGGCACCGCTGAAGGGCAGATCGCGCTGCTCGCGACGTTGGGCATCACCGAGGAGTCGTGCGGCTGTCCCATCGACGCTCGCATGGACGTCGTCACGCTCGCCGAGTCGAAGCTGGGCTTCCCTGTGCTCTACGCGGCCGCCGCGGCCGAGGCCGACCACGTCATCATCGTCAACCGCGTGAAGACGCACACGAGGTTCACCGGTGCGGTCGAGAGCGGCTTGGGGAAGATGGCGACGATCGGGCTCGGGAAGGTCGAAGGCGCGGCCCTCTACCACCAGGCGACGTTCGAGCTCGGGTGGATGGACGTCATCGACGACGTGCTCCCGATCGTCGTCGACAAGGGGAAGATCGTCGCCGGCCTCGCGCTCGTCGAGCGCGGCGACGAGGAGACCGCGCGCATCGAGGCGATCCAGGGCGACGCGATCCGCGACATCGAGCCGCAGCTCCTCGCCGATGCGAACCGCTGGATGGCCACGCTGCCGTTCAGCGAGATCGACCTGCTGCTCATCGACGAGATCGGCAAGAACATCAGCGGCACGGGTCTCGACCCGACGGTCGTCGGTCGCAAGGACGCCTTGCACGTCGCCGATCCGCAACGGGACGTGCGCGTGCGCTACATCGCCGCGCGGGCGCTCACGGAGGAGACGCACGGCAACGCGGTCGGCATCGGTTTCGCGGAGCTGTGCCGATCCCGGGTCGTGCGAGACATGGACGTCGCGGTCACGCGGCTGAACGCGCTCACTGCGGGCAACGTGCCGGCCGCGATGGTGCCCGTCGACTACGAGACCGATGGGGAGATCATCGACGCCGTGCTCCCGCTGCTCGGCCTGCGGTCACCGTCTGCAGCACGGATGATGTGGATTCGCAGCACGCTCGACGTCGAGGTCGTCGCTTGCTCCGAGGGCCTGCTGGAGGAGGCGCGGGTGCGCGACGACATCGAGGTGCTCGGCGGACGCTGGCCGCTCCCGCTCGGCGACGACGGCAACCTCCCCGACCTGCTGCCGCTTCCGGGCTGACACCAGGCAGTCTTTCGGTCATGTCTCCCGACGGGGTCGGCGCCTCGATCGTCACGAACGTCGAGCGTGTGCTGCTCGGAAAGGGCCCACAGGTGCGACTCGTCGTGGCCGCCCTCCTGGCGCGGGGCCACGTCCTGATCGAGGACGCACCGGGTGTCGGGAAGACGCTCCTCGCGAAAGCGGTCGCTCGATCGATCGGCGGCACGGTTGGGCGCGTGCAGGGCACCGCTGATCTCCTGCCCGCCGACATCACCGGCGTGACCATCTTCGACCAGGAGCGCCGTGACTGGGACTTCCGGCCCGGTCCTCTGTTCAACCATGTGCTGCTCGTCGACGAGATCAATCGCGCGACGCCGCGCGCGCAGTCGGCGTTGCTCGAAGCGATGGCTGAAGGTCACGTGACCGTGGACGGCTCGCAGCACGAGCTCCCCGAGCCATTCCTCGTTCTCGCGACGCAGAACCCGTTCGGCGATGCAGGCACCTTCCCGCTCATCGCCGGCGAGTACGACCGGTTCGCCGTCTCGGTCTCGCTCGGCCTTCCCGGACGCGAAGTCGAACGCGAGCTCTTGCGAGGCAACGGCGGCATCGCGGCACTCGACGGGCTCGGTCCGGTCACCGACCCGAACGGGCTCGCGGCGTGCCAGCGCGCGGTGGCATCGCTGCACGTCGCCACCGCGGTGGAGGACTACGTGCTCGACATCGCGGAGGCGACCCGCGCGGGCTCCACGCGATTGAACGGTGAGCGCGGCATCAGCCCTCGCGCGACACAAGCGCTCCTCGCGGTCGCCAAGGGCTACGCGGCCACAGCCGGACGCAGCTATGTCACCCCCGACGACGTGCAGGCGGTCGCCAACGCGGTGCTCGCGCACCGCATGCAGGGCGACACCATGGTCGGCCTCACCGCCGCCAGCGCTGCCGTTGCCGAGATGCTCACCTCTGTCGCCGTCCCCACCGTCTGACATGGGCCGCAGGTCGGCGCCCGGCATCCACGTGCGCCCCGCGCTGCTCGTCGTCGCGGGCGTCGCGCTCATGTTCGCGAGGATCTGGGGACGGGCCGGTGAGGACGCGACGCGGCTGTCGTTCCTCGTGCTCCTGGCAGCGACAGCAGCGAACCTCCTCGCGGCGACGATCGTCGTGCACAAGACCACGACGCGCATCGTCGACAATCCGAGCGACGCGGTGGTCGGCGAGCCAGCCGGCGTCGAGGTGGAGATCACGGGCTTGCGTTCGCCCGTCTCCATGCGGATGCGGTCGTCGCCCGATGCTGCGTGGGTGACCGCGGTGCCGCGCGACGTCGGGCTGCTCCCGGGCACCGCATACTTCCGCGGGGTGGCCACGCGTGCAGAGGTCGAGGTCTGCTCATGGGGACCGCTCGGCCTGATCGGCTACTCGCGCAGCCAGCTGCTCGACCTTCGCCGCACGCTCTGGATCGGACCGCGTCCACGCGCGCCGAAGGACCCGCTCGACATCGAGCCGCGCACCGGCCCTCTTCCCGCCGGACCCGTCGTCGCGGCCGGCGAGGGAGACATCACTCGCAGCGTGCGCGAGTACGTGCCCGGGGATCCGCTTCGGCGCGTGGCCTGGTCGGTGACCGCGCACACCGGCAAGCTCGTGACGCGCGAGCTCGAGCGCCCCGCGACGCACGTGGTGCATCTGGTCGTCGACCTCGGCGCAGAGCGGGGCGAGACGGCAGAGCGGGTCGCGAGCGTTGCCGCGTGGGCGGGCCGCCAGCTCCTGGCGAGCGGCGTGCAGCTCTCTCTGACCGCGATGGGTCCCGAGGGCCCCGCGACCTCCGTTGTGAACACGGTCGGGTTGCAGCGGCGGTTGGCCGAGGCCCCGTCGGGCACCCCTCCTCGCCCCGAGGGAGTGCCGGTGCTCGTCGTGTCCCCCGAGGGTGTGGCGTGGCACTGATCACCCGGGGCACGCACGCGCGCTCGTCGCTCGAGATCGCGCTCACGCTCGTCGGCCTCGTCATCGTGCAGGTGGCCGCGGCAGGAGCGTCGGGGCCCGCGCTCTCGACGCTCGGTTTCGTGGTCACAGTCGCGCTCGTCTTCGTCGCGGTGTCCACGCGGTGGTTCGAGCCATGGCCCGCGCTCATGCTGATCGCGGTGGGTCTCGTCGTCACTGCGTTCCACGCCTCGCCGAAGACGGGACAGGGGATCGGGTGGGTGGCGCTCTGGGTCGTCGGCGCGATCACCGCGTGGGCGGGCATCGAGATCGGACGGATGGGCTCCGAGCGACGGCTGTCGCCGAGCCGTGGGCCCCTCGACCTGACTCGCTTCGATCGCGCGGCGGCAGCGGTGGTCGCGATCGCGTGCCTCGTCGCGTTGCTCTTCGCCGCGGTCGCGAGCCTCGACGTGTCCTCGGCGCTGTCTCGTCCGGGGTCCGCCCGACCCGGAAGGTCCGCCGGTTCTGTCGGCTCGGACCTGGCCCCCTACGTCGGCCTGGACAACCAGCTGGACACCTCGGCTCGGGGGACGCCGTCGAACGCCGTCGTGCTGCGCGTGCGAGCCGACGCGCCCGACTTCTGGCGAGGCGCCGCGTTCGATCACTACGACGGAAGGATCTGGAGCCAGTCGTCCGCGCTCGACGCAGGTCCGGGAGGCGACCTCTTCGGAGGCGGTCTCGACGACGATCGCCTCGCCGTCCCGCAAGAGGCGCTCATGCGCCAATCGGTGCGCGTCGAGGCTGCCGCGGTGGGCCTGGTCTTCGGCGCTCCACAGATCCAGGGCGTGAACCTGCCCGGTGACTCGTACACCGTGCATGCCGATGGCTCGTACCAGCTGCGCTCTCCGCTCGGCAAAGGAGCGCAGTACGTCGTCACGAGTGACCGGGTGCTGACGACGAGCGCCATCCTCCGAACCGACGACCCGCGGACGATCGGCATCCCCGCGGATCTGCAGCGGCTCTACGTCGACAGCGGGGGAGCGACGCCGCGCGTCGCCGCGCTCGCTGCGCAGGTCGCGGGCGACGCACCGACGACCTACGACGCCATCCGCGAGCTCGAGTCGTGGCTTGGAGCGAACACGAAGTACACGCTCGACATCCCGCCCCTTCCCGACGGAGCGGACACGGTCGAGCAGTTCCTGTTCGTCGACAAGCGCGGCTTCTGCATGCAGATCGCGAGCAGCTTGACCGTGATGCTGCGTTCGCTGGGGGTCCCGGCGCGACTCGTCACGGGTTTCGCCCCTGGCGAGGAGTCACTGCTCGGCGGAGAGTTCACAGTGCGAGGCAAGGACGCGCACGCGTGGGTCGAGGTCTGGTTCCCGGGCGTCGGCTGGCAAGGCTTCGACCCGACCGCGAGCGTCCCGCTCGCGGGTGAGTACTCGAGGTCGACGTCGGCGCGGCTCTGGCGCATCGTCGAACGGCTGCTGCCCGTGCTGCTCGCGCTCGGTCTCGTCATTGCCGCGGGGATCGGTGCGGCGCTCCTCGTGCGACGTCGTCGACGCCCGCGGCCCGTGGCGCCGTGGGTATCGCGCTTCTACGCGTCCGTGCAGAAGGAGGGCGCGAAGCGGGGGAGGGCCCGAGGGCCCTCGGAGACGCCGGTCGCGTACGTGCACGCGCTCGGCGAGTCGGTGCTGCGGCATCCCGACCTCGACGTGGTCGGGGAGATCGTGACCGCGGCGGCCTACTCGGGCGAGGAGCCGAGCCCCGAAGCGCGCGCGGAGGCCGAGCGGATCTTCGCTCTTGCCTGCCGGTCGGAGTCCGGGTAGAAATACCCGACTAATCCGATCAACTTTATGGAGATTCACTCGCCATGGACCGCCGGACTGCCCTGCTGCTGCCCCTCGTGCTCGTGTTCGCCCTGCTCACGGGGGCCTGTGGCGACGACGGCGGGTCGGCGAGCGCCGCGGAAGGCGGCAACAGCAAGGTCACCCTCCGCCTCGGCTACTTCGCCAACCTCACTCATGCCAGCCCCCTGATCGGGGTCGGCAACGGCACCTATGCCGACACGCTCGGGCCGAACGTCGAGCTGAAGACGTCGATCTTCAGTGCGGGCACCGACGAGATCGAGGCGCTCTTCGCGGGTGCCATCGATGCCGGCTACATCGGGCCGAACCCAGCGGTGAACGGCTACGTGAAGTCGAACGGCGAGGCCCTGCGCATCGTGGCCGGCGCGACGTCGGGCGGCGCTGCCCTTGTCGTGAAGCCCGACATCAACGGGCCGCAGGATCTGAAGGGCAAGGTGCTCGCGACGCCGTCGCTCGGCAACACGCAGGACGTCGCCCTGCGTTCCTACCTCGAGGAAAACGGTCTGAGCGCGGACACGAGCGGTGGCGGCGACGTGTCGATTCATCCGCAGGACAACTCGCAGACGCTCGAGGCGTTC
>DATKAS010000065.1:0-4026 GCA_035497855.1 Acidimicrobiales bacterium | reverse complement strand
CGCCGTCGTCGTGGTGGCGATGGTCGTGGTGGTCGTCGACGTCGTCGACGTCGTCGTCGTGTCACCGATCACGATGAACGTGGCCTTGCCGACCTGCTGTTGCCCACCCGTGGCCGGGTCGCCGCAGAACGACAGCACGTCGTAGCTGCCCGGAGCGGCGTTGAGTGGCACCTGGCCCGAAACATTGCGGGTCGGAGCGGACGAATTGCTGTCGGCGCCCTCGGGGACACCTGCGAACGTGATGGACCACGTCGGGCAGAACCGTCGCGGGTCGACATCTTGCGACGCGACGAACGAGCTGCCCGCGAGCCCTTGTGTGGGACTCACGTTCAGCGGGCCGATCGGGAAGTTGGTCGCAGCGTTGGCGACGGCCGGGATCGCCATCATGACCAGCACTGTCGCAAGAGCGGCGAGCGCGCGCTGCATGCGCATGGGACGCAGTCTTGCCCGCGCGCGTGGCAGGCTCCGGGCATGCCCCCGCACGAGGTCGTTCTCGTCCGTCACGGCGAGACCGAGTGGGCCCGGGACGGCAAGCACACCGGGCGCACCGACATCCCGCTCACCGAGGTCGGCCGAGGACAAGCCGAGCTCGCGGGCCGTCGACTCGCAGGGCGAACGTTCGGGATGGTCCTGACCAGCCCCTTGTCCCGCGCCGCCGACACCTGCCGGCTCGCCGGCTTCGGCGACCAGGCCGAGACGACCGCCGACCTCCTCGAGTGGGACTACGGCGAGTACGAGGGGCGCCGCACCGTCGACATCCGCGCGGAGCGCCCGGGGTGGTCGCTCTGGGCCGACGGTGTCCCCGGTGGAGAGACCGCAGCGGAGGTCGGGGTGCGTGCTGACCGGGTGATCGCGCGTGCGCTCACCGTCGATGGGGACGTGCTGCTCTTCGCCCATGGGCATCTCCTGAGAGTCCTCGGCGCCCGATGGCTGGAACTTGAGGCCACGGCCGGGCGGCTGTTCGCGCTCTCCCCGGCGACGTTGTCGGTGCTGGGCTACGAGCGAGAGACTCGGGTGTTCCTCCGTTGGAACGACATCTGCGACTCGGTCGCGGGTGCCCTGCCCGTGATCGGAGCCACGTGATGGACGTCGAGACCTACGCCGCGAAGGAGCTGGCCGGCGCGTCCGCGGGATGGATCGCCGCCCGAGCCGAGCCCGCTGTCGAAGAGCGAGGCCGCTTCACGCTCGCGGTGAGCGGGGGTTCGACACCGGCGGCGATGTTCGCCGCGCTCGCGCGGCTGGACCTGCCGTGGTCGAAGGTGCACGTGTTCCAGGTCGACGAGCGCGTCGCTCCTGATGGCGACCCCGACCGCAACCTCAACGACCTCCGAGCGAACCTCCTCGATCTCGTGCCGGTCGTCGCTCACCTCATGGATGTCACGGCCGCCGATCTCTCGGAAGCCGCGCAGCGCTATGCCGCCGAGATCTCGGATGTCACTGGCGACGGTGTGCTCGATGTCGTGCACCTCGGGTTGGGCGACGACGGGCACACGGCTTCGTGGCCGCCCGGCGACCCGGTCATCAACGTGCGTGACCAGGACGTGGCGATCACGCAGCCATATCGCGGGCGCGTGCGCATGACGCTGACCGTCCCAGCCGTGAACCGTGCCCGTGACGTGATGTTCCTCGCCGCGGGCGACGGCAAGCGGGCGATGGTCAAGCGGCTGGTCGCGCGCGACCACACGATCCCGTCGAGCCACGTCCGCGACGACGCCACGGTGCTCGTCGACGAGGCGGCCGCGGCCGATCTGTGAGCCACGTGCGATGACGACGTTCGGCCTCGAGACCGATGTCGTCGACGCGGCGGCGCGTGACCGTGCGGTCGAGCGCTTCCGGGCGGCGGGCATCGCGCTGCCGACGTTCGCGCAGCTCGCCGACCCGGCTCTCGCTCCGCAGTCGGTGCGGTCGCGGCTCGCAGGCGTCGGTGCCGACGACGCCGACCCCGCGAACTTGTTCCGCGTCCACTGGTTCAACGCGGCCGACCGCCGATCGGAGGTCGAGGTTCCCGGTCACCTCGTCATCCCGCCGTCGCTGAGCGGTGTCGAGTGCACGATCGTGCTCATCCTCGGCAACCGGTTCCCGATGATCGGCGCGCACAAGGTGCAGGCGGCGTACGCGTGCCTGGCCCCGCGTGTCGTGACCGGGCAGCTCGATCCCACGGTGCACCGCGCGATCTGGCCGTCGACAGGCAACTACGCGCGCGGAGGCGTCGCGATCTCCCGCCTCATGGGATGTCGCGGTGTCGCGGTGCTCCCCGAGAACATGAGCCGCGAGCGGTTCGAGTGGCTCGAGCAGTGGGTGAGCGACCGCGCCGACATCATCCGCACCCCGGGCTCCGAGAGCAACGTGAAGGAGATCTACGACGTCTGCGCAGAGCTGGCGCGCGACCCACAGAACATCGTGCTGAACCAGTTCTGCGAGTTCGGGAACCACCTCGCCCATCGCAGCGCGACTGCGCGGGCGATCGACGTCGTGTGCGCGGCGCATCCGAGAGGGCGGCTGCGCGCGTTCGTGTCGGCGTCAGGCTCCGCGGGCACGCTCGGCGCCGGCGACACCCTCAAGGAGCAGTGGGGGAGCCTCACGGTCGCGGTCGAGGCCCTCGAGTGCCCGACGTTGCTGCGCAACGGCTTCGGGGAGCACAACATCCAGGGCATCGGCGACAAGCACGTGCCGTACATCCACAACGTCATGGCGACCGACGTCGTCACTGCCGTCTCCGACGAGTCGACCGATGCGCTCGACGTCCTGTTCAACACGGACGCGGGGCGCCGCGAGCTCGCACGTCAGGGGGTGCCCGACGGTGTGATCGGTGGCCTGCCGAACCTCGGCTTGTCCTCGATCTGCAACCTCGTCGCGTCGATCAAGGTCGCGAAGCGGCTGGGTCTCGGTTCGAACGACCTCATCGCGACGGTGGCGACGGATGGCTCGGCGATGTACGGATCAGAACGAGCCAAGACGATGGCGCGGCGGTGGCCCGACGGGTTCGACGAACGCGCTGCCGCCGCCGTGTTCGCCGAGCATCTCGGCGCGATCACCGACGACCACCTCCTCGAGTGCGCCACTGAGGATCGGAACCGCATCTTCAACCTCGGGTACTTCACCTGGGTCGAGCAGCAAGGGGTGTCGCTCGACGACTTCGAAGCACGTCGGTCTCCGGCGTTCTGGGATGACCTGCTCGACCGCGTCCCACGGTGGGACGCGGCGATCGAGGAGTTCAACGAGCGCACCGGCGTGCTCGCTTCCTGGTGATCGCTGCGTGGTGATCGCTGCGTGGTGATCTTCTGCGCAGGCTGCGGCTGGCCGGCGCCGCCTCGCTCCGACACCCCGTTCCGCTGCCCTCGGGCTCGGACCGGTGACGACATCGACCACGTGCTGGTGCGCCGGCTGGACAAGGGAGCGCGTTGGCCGTCGGACGACGCGCCGAACCCGTTCCTCCGCTACCGAACGCTCCTCGCCGCATACGGCCGTGCCGATGACGATGCTCGATACGTCGACGTCGTGCGGCGTCTCGACGCGTCCGTCGCAGACGTCGCTGGCACGGGCTTCACCGCCACGCCGCTCAGGTATGTCGACGACCTTCGCGCGTGGGTGAAAGACGAGACAGGGAACGTGGGCGGCTCGCACAAGGGTCGACATCTGATGGGACTCGCGATCTGGCTCGATGTGGTCGAGATGGAGCGCGGTCGACCCCTCGCGATCGCCAGCTGTGGCAATGCCGCGGTCGCGGCTTCGGTGATCGCTCGGGCTGCGCTCCGACCGTTGACGGTGTACGTGCCGACATGGGCCGACGAGACCGTGGTGACACACCTGCGTGACTGGGGCGCCGCGATCGAGGTGTGCCCTCGCCGCGACGACGACCCGCCTGGCGATCCGTGCGTGCACCGCTTCCGCGAGGCAGTGGCGGCTGGTGCGATCCCGTTCTCGTGCCAGGGCCCTGACAACGGACTCACGATCGACGGGTGTCGCACGTTGGCGTACGAGCTCGTCGATGGGGGTCTCGTG
Source organism: Acidimicrobiales bacterium (assembly GCA_035497855.1). Classification (GTDB taxonomy): domain Bacteria; phylum Actinomycetota; class Acidimicrobiia; order Acidimicrobiales; family DATKAS01; genus DATKAS01. Next base: position 24 of record DATKAS010000065.1, on the reverse strand, counting down.
GTCGACGACATGGTCGTGCAGGTC
>DATKAS010000064.1:0-5272 GCA_035497855.1 Acidimicrobiales bacterium | reverse complement strand
TGCTCCCGGCACCGTCAACGAGGGCCTCGGTGCCCCGGGTACCGTCAATGAGGGCCTCGGTGCCCCGGGTACCGTCAACGAGGGCCTCGGTGCCCCGGGCACCGTCAACGAGGAGGGCGTGTACACGCCCCGGCAGGTGGTGGCCGACGACCTCGGTGTCTCGTTCGACGAGGCCGTCGCGTCGACGATGGTGGAGGTGGAGGACGGCCAGATCGTCCATGGCCGTGTCGTCAAGATCGACAAGGACGAGGTGCTGCTCGACATCGGGTACAAGTCCGAGGGCGTCATCCCGTCCCGTGAGCTGTCCATCCGCAACGACGTCGATCCAGCCCAGGTGGTCTCGCTCGGCGAAGACCTCGAGGCGCTGGTCCTCCAGAAGGAGGACAAGGAAGGCCGGCTGGTCCTCTCCAAGAAGCGCGCGCAGTACGAGCGGGCGTGGGGGAACATCGAGCAGATCAAGGAGGCCGACGGCGTCGTCGAAGGCCCCGTGATCGAGGTCGTCAAGGGGGGCCTCATCCTCGACATCGGCCTGCGTGGCTTCCTGCCCGCGTCGCTCGTCGAGCTCCGTCGCGTGCGTGACCTGCAGCCGTACGTCGGCCGGTCGCTCCAGGCCAAGATCATCGAGCTCGACAAGAACCGCAACAACGTCGTGCTGTCGCGCCGCGCGTGGCTCGAGGAGACGCAGAAGGAGCAGCGCGAGGACTTCCTCGACAACCTCAAGCCCGGTGAGATCCGCAAGGGCGTCGTCTCGTCGGTCGTGAGCTTCGGTGCGTTCGTCGATCTCGGCGGCATGGACGGCCTCGTGCACGTGAGCGAGCTGTCGTGGAAGCACGTCGACCACCCTGGTTCGGTCGTGCAGGTCGGCGACGAGATCACGGTGCAGGTCCTCGAGGTCGACCGCGACCGCGAGCGCATCAGCCTCTCGCTGAAGGCGACGCAGCAAGATCCGTGGCAGGAGTTCGCGTCGACGCACCGCGTCGGCGAGCTCGTCTACGGCCGCGTCACGAAGCTCGTTCCGTTCGGCGCGTTCGTCCAGGTGGGGGAGGGCATCGAAGGCCTGGTGCACATCTCGGAGATGTCTGCTCACCACGTCGATCTGCCCGAGCAGGTGGTCACGCCGGGCGAAGAGCTCTGGGTGAAGATCATCGACCTGGATCTGCAGCGCCGACGCATCAGCCTGTCGATCAAGCAGGCGGCCGAAGGCGGCGAGGTGTCCGAGGAGTACCGCGAGCACTTCGGCGAGCACGCGTACGACGAGCAAGGCAACTACATCGGTCCTGCGGTGGTCGCTGACGACGCGGATCGCGAAGCCGCGTGGGCGGAGTACTACAACGAGTACGGAGGGAACCCGGCAGACGACAGCGCGTCATCTGATGACGCTGCCGCCGGTGTTGCTGTCGCCGACGCGACCGACGACACGACCGAATAGAAGCGCGACGCGCGCGTAGGTCAAAAGACCTACGCGCGGCCGTGGGTCATTCGGATCATTTCGTTGCCATCCCCTTTTCTTCCCAAGCGCCTCTGTCATGCTGACCGACGAGCGCCAACACCACGCGGGGTCTGGAGGGAGCCCGCATTCGTACACCGGACGCTCATGATCGCGAGTCGGCTGCCGAACAAGTAGCGGCAGCGCGAGTTCCCCTCGCGAGCAGCAATGGCTACCGGGCGAAGCAGCTTCGCTCGGCGAGACGAGTGAGGTGGTTGTGGGCTCTCGGCGCACAGTGATCTTGATTGCAGCGGTGCTCATCGGAGCCATCGCTGCCTACGCGCTCTACAACTACGTCAACGGTGTCGAAGATCGCGCGTATGACAACGCGAAGCGCGTCCAGGTGTTCGTCGTCAAGCAGCCGATCGCCAAGGGCACGCCAGGTGATCAGGCCGTTGGCGACAAGCTGATCCAGGCGGGCCAGATCCCGCAGGAGTTCCGTCCGGCGACGGCCATCACCGACACAGCGGTGCTCGATGGCAAGGTCGCGCTGACGAACCTCGTGCCTGGCCAGGTCGTGGTCGACGGCATGTTCGTCGATCAGGCGACAGCCTTCGTGACCTTCTCCGAGCGGATCCCCGTCGACCAAGTCGCGGTCACCGTCTCCGTCGATCAGGTGCACGGCGTCGCCGGCCTGCTCGTGCCGGGCGACAAGGTGAACCTCATGGTCGTCATGGACGCGGCGACCGCCGCGCTCGCCGGTGGGCAGCCGGGTCAGCCGGCGAAGCCCGCGGCTGAGGGCTCGACTGATTCGAACCTGACCGTGCGCTACCTCTACCAGAACGTCGAGGTGCTCGCGATCGGTCAGACCGCGGCCGCCGATGTGGGTGCGACCGAAGCACCGACGAACCCCGGCAGCGGTCTCATCACCTTCAACGTGCCACCGGACGCAGCGCAGCGCATCGCACTTGCCGGTACGCAGCTCTACATGACGCTCGCACCGAAGGACTTCCAGCCGGTCGATCTTCCGCCGGTCGACTTCTCCAACCTCTTCCAGCCCGGCGTGCTCACGCCGTATCCGGCTGGCGGCTGATCCCGGAGGAGTTGGCCTAGCGTGGAGCAGTCCCCCACGACTCTCAACGATGCCCACTCGGGCAACGAGGTGCCGATGGCCGATTTCAATGTGGCCGTCATCGAGAGCGATCCCGCCCTTCGCTCTCAGCTCATCGCAGACCTCGGTGAACGAGTCAGAGCGGCAGCGTTCCCGACCATCGAGGCGCTCGAAGAGCGGCTCGAGGACGGCACGCCTGTCGTCGCTCTGCTCGGTCCGTCCTGCGCAGGACCCGCCGGCCTCGTTGCCGTCGAGCGACTGACGCGGTCACGCCCCGAGGTCGGTGCGGTGCTGATGGTCGAGGCCCTCTCGACCGACGTGCTGCAGCGGGCGCTTCGCGCGGGTGTGAAGGACGTGCTCGCCGCGCCGGTCGAGGCGAGCGAGCTCGCGCTCGCCGTCGAACGGGTCGGGGGCACGCTCGCCCCCGCGGCCGCTCCCGGCGTCGGTGGCGGCGGCGTCGAGAGCTCGGCACCGAGCGGCTACGGACGCCTCATCACGGTCTTTTCGACCAAGGGCGGCGCCGGCAAGTCGGTCATCGCCGTGAACCTCGCGGTGACGCTCGCTCGTCGCTCCGATCGCCCGGTCGTGCTCGTCGACGCCGATCTGCAGTTCGGTGACGTCGCGGTGATGCTGAAGCTCGCGCCGCAGCACACGATCGTCGACGCCGTCAACGCGATCGACAAGCTCGACGGCCCGTTGCTCCAGAGCCTCCTCGCGCGGCACGACCCGTCCGGCCTCCTCGTGATGCCGGCGCCCCTCGAGCCCGCGTTCGCGGACCAGATCGGCTCGTCGCAGATGCTCCGCATCATCGAGCTGCTGCGGCAGACCTCGTCCTTCGTCGTCGTCGACGCTCCGGCGTACTTCAACGACGTGGTGCTCGGCCTCATCGAGGCGAGTGACGATGTCCTCCTGGTCGCCGGGATGGACATCCCCAACATCAAGAATGTGAAAATCGGGCTGCAGACGCTCCGGCTTCTGAACATCCCGCTCTCCAAGCTCAAGCTCGTCCTCAACCGCGCGAACAGCAAGGTGAAGCTGGACGTGGGTGAGGTCGAGCGGACGTTGGGCATCAAGGCCGACAGCCTGGTGCCGAGTGACGTCGTGGTGCCGCAATCGGTCAACCGTGGCACCCCGGTCGTGCTCGACGCCCCGAAGTCGGGGGTGGCCAAGTCGCTCGAGCAGCTCGCTGACCTGTTCCTCACGGCGGACGCGAAGCGGAGGCGTTAAGCCGCTTCATGTCCTGGACCCCCCGGCCGATGAGTCCAGGGGAACACATCGAACCTTCAGGAGGAGCGCGATGTCGCTCTACAAGCGGCTCCACGAGGTACAGGCCACCACCGGCGCGACGAGCTCACGGCGGGACCCGATCCTCGACGAGCTCAGGCAGAAGATCCACCACCACCTGATCGACTCGCTCGGTCCGATCCTCTACGACCGCCGGCTGTCCGAAGACGATCTTCGCCGGCGCGTCCACGAGCAGCTGCAGGCCGCGCTCGCTCAGGAGCGCGCCCCGCTGTCGGCGGCCGACAAGGCCCAGCTGATCCAGGACGTCTCCGACGACATCCTCGGCTATGGCCCGATCGATCGACTCCTGAAGGACGAGGACATCACCGAGGTCATGGTCAACGGACCCGACACGGTGTTCATCGAGCGCGCCGGTCGCATCGAGAAGTCGAACGCGTCGTTCGTCGACGAGACGCATCTGCGCCGCATCATCGACAAGATCGTGGGCCAGGTCGGACGTCGCATCGACGAGGCGACGCCCATGGTCGACGCGCGTCTGCCTGACGGCTCCCGCGTGAACGCGATCATCCACCCGCTCGCGATCGGTGGCCCGTACCTCACCATCCGAAAGTTCTCCACCGACCCGTACCAGATCGACGACCTGATCCGCTTCGGCACGTTGAACGCGCATGCAGCGCGGTTCCTCCAGGCGTGCGTCGTCGGTCGCCTCAACGTGATCGTCTCGGGCGGTACCGGCACCGGCAAGACGACGACGCTCAACGTGCTGTCGTCGTTCATCCCGTCCGACGAGCGCATCGTCACCGTCGAGGACTCGAAGGAGCTGCAGCTCCACCAGGAGCACGTGCTCTCGCTCGAAGCCCGCCCCCCGAACATCGAGGGTCGCGGCGAGGTCACGATCCGCGACCTCGTGCGCAACTGCCTCCGCATGCGCCCCGATCGCATCGTCGTCGGCGAGTGCCGTGCAGGTGAGGCCCTCGACATGCTCCAGGCCATGAACACCGGCCACGACGGCTCGATCACCACCGTCCACTCGAACAGCCCGCGCGACACGCTCGCCCGCATCGAGACCATGACGCTGATGTCTGGGTTCGACCTGCCGGTGCGCGCGATCCGTGAGCAGATGGCATCAGCGCTCGACCTCATCGTGCACCTCAGCCGTCTGCGTGACGGCACCCGCCGCATCACGCACATCACCGAGGTGCAAGGCATGGAGGGTGACGTCATCACCCTGCAGGACATCTTCCTGTTCGACTACGGCATGGGCGTCGACGAGGACGGCCGGTTCCGTGGCCATCTCAAGGCGACCGGCGTGCGCCCGAAGTTCGCGGAGAAGCTCGCGGACCTCGGCATCCGTCTCGGCCCCGAGGTGTTCCAGCCCGAGGCCTTCGCACGAAGGGCATCGAGCCTCTGATGCGTGCCCCCTTCCGCTTCCGCGACTTGCGCCTCGCCGCGCTCGTGGTCCTCGTCGTCTCGCTCTTCGCGGGATTCGC
>DATKAS010000063.1:0-8736 GCA_035497855.1 Acidimicrobiales bacterium | reverse complement strand
GATCGTGGTGATGTCGGTGCCGTCGGCCTGGACGGCCAGCATCGTGCACGACTTCACCGACTCACCGTTCACGTGGATGGTGCAGGCGCCACACGACGACGTGTCGCACCCCACGTTCGTGCCGGTGAGGCCAACGACGTCACGCAAGTAGTGCACGAGCAGCAGCCGCGGCTCGACATCGTGCGACTGTGACGCGCCATTGACCGTCAGTGAGATCCGCAACGGGACCACCCCCCGTGTCCGTGTCCGTGTACTGGGCGGCCATCATGCACCGCTCGCTCGGAGCGTGCTGACGGGCCGGTTAGTCACATCCTGACTAGCACGCGCTCAGCCGGCCGCGGGGCGCTCCAAGAGCTCGCGGATGAGGTCGAACGGGAAGCCCGGAGGCAGGGCCGTGAGCGCGGGCGCGGGAAGGATCGCGAACGCTTGCTCGCCCGGGCGCACGAGATCGAACTGCTCACGTGCGATCCGCTCGATCTCCGCGTCGGTGTCGAGCGCGGTCACTCTCGCGGACAGCGCGTCGTTCTGATCCTTCAGCACCCGCAGCTGATGCTCCGTGCGCCGGGTCTCCGCCCGCTGCGCGAGGTACGTGCGGGTCGGGAACACGAACACGAACAGCGCGGCGACGAGCAACGCCGTGACGAGGACCGGCCAGATCGCACGCCGCACCCGCGCGGGACGCCGACCGCCCTCCTCGTCCACGCGGTCCTCGACGCCGATCTGCTCGGGATGCAGGCGCTGCTGCAGCTCGGGATCGATGATGCGGTCGGGATCGACCACCGGGATCGGTCGAGACGTGGGATGGCGGTTGCGCGCCGCGTGCTGCTCGCCGAACGCGAGCTGCTTGCGCTCGCGCCGTCCGAGCTTGGTGTCGGGCGAGATGACGAGCAGGCCGTTGAGCGCGCTCGTCGTCGGCTCGGGCGTCGGTCCACCGAGCAGCGGGTCGACCGGGTCACTGCCACGCGGCGGGCTCACCGGCGGCCTCGCGGGGCGAGCGCGTCACGACCGAGGTACGCGGCGGACTCGCCGAGGTCTTCCTCGATGCGCAGCAGCTGGTTGTACTTCGCCGTGCGGTCGGAGCGCGCCGGGGCACCGGTCTTGATCTGGCCGCAGTTCGTGGCGACGGCGAGGTCGGCGATCGTCGCGTCCTCGGTCTCGCCCGAGCGATGCGACATCACGCTCGTGTAGCTCGACCGGGTGGCGAGGGCCACGGTCTCGAGCGTCTCGGTGAGCGTGCCGATCTGGTTCACCTTGATGAGGATCGAGTTGGCGACGCGGCGTTCGATCCCCATCTCGAGGCGCTCGGTGTTCGTGACGAAGATGTCGTCACCGACGAGCTGCACGCGATCCCCCACTGCGTCGGTGAGCGCGCGCCACCCCTCCCAGTCGTCTTCGGCCATGCCGTCTTCGAGCGAGACGATCGGATACCGATCGACCCAGCTCGCCCAGACCTCCACGAGCTCTGCCGGTCGCAACGTGCGGCCCTCGCCCTTCAGCTCGTACCCGCCGTCCCGATACAGCTCCGAGGTCGCGGGGTCGAGCGCGATCGCGATGTCCGAGCCGACTGCGTAGCCCGCGCGCTCGATCGCCTCGACGAGCAAGCGCAGCGCGTCCTCGTTCGCAGCGAGATCCGGAGCGAACCCGCCTTCGTCGCCGACGAGCGTCGACAGGCCCCGCTCGTGGAGGAGGCTCTTCAGCGCGTGGTAGGTCTCGACACCCCACCGCAACCCCTCGCCGTACGAGGCCGCGCCGATGGGCATGATCATGAACTCCTGGAAGTCCACGGTGTTGTCGGCGTGCACGCCACCGTTGAGGACGTTCATCATCGGCACTGGCAGCACGTGCGCGTTCGCACCGCCGACATACCGGTAGAGCGGGAGGGCGAGCTCGTCGGCCGCGGCCTTCGCGACGGCGAGCGACACGCCCAAGATCGCGTTGGCACCGAGCCGTGACTTGCCGTCGGTGCCATCGAGATCGACGAGGAGCGTGTCCACGGCGCGCTGGTCGAGCGCCTCGAGATCGAGGATCGCGTCGCGGATCTCGCCGTTCACGTGCGCGACGGCTGCGAGCACTCCCTTGCCGGCGAACCGGTCGCCACCGTCGCGGAGCTCGACGGCTTCGTGCTCCCCCGTCGACGCGCCCGACGGCACGATCGCCCGCCCTCGGGCGCCGGTCGAGAGCACGACCTCGACCTCGACCGTCGGGTTACCGCGCGAGTCCAGGACCTCGCGGCCGACCACGTGCTCGATCTCACTCATGTGACTGCCTCGCCAGCGTCCGGCTCCGCCCGTGTTGCTGGTTGTTGCTGGTGTTGCTGGTGTTGCCAGTGATGTCGAGAGTGAGAATACGCCAGGTTCAGCGCTTGGCTTGGTCCCACAGGGCGTCGAGCTCGGCCAGCGACATCGTCGAGAGGTCCCGACCCTGCCCCGCAGCGGCTGCTTCCACCGCCCGGAAGCGAGTGCGGAACTTGGCACTCGCGCCGCGCAGCGCCGTCTCCGGGTCGATGTCGAGGTGGCGCGCGACGTTCACGACCGCGAAGAGAAGGTCTCCGAGCTCGCCCTCGATGTCGGGCTCGACGCCGCTCGCCATCGCAGCCTCGAGCTCGTGCAGCTCTTCGACGACCTTCGGGAGCGCGCCCTCGACGTCGTCCCAGTCGAAGCCCACCGACGCTGCCTTGCGCTGCACCTTGTGTGCGTAGAGGAGCGAGGGCAGGTTCTCGGGGAGGCCGTCCATCACGCTGTCCCGGCCCTTCTCGGCCTTCTTGATCTGCTCCCAGTTGACGAGCACCTGCTCCGCGCTGTCGGCCTCCACCGTGCCGAACACGTGGGGATGCCGGTGCACGAGCTTGTCGTGGATGACGCGAGCGACGTCGGCGAGGGTGAACCATCCCTCCTCCGTCGCGAGGGTCGCGTGGAAGAAGACTTGGAAGAGCAGATCGCCGAGCTCCTCCTCCAGATGGCCGATCGACTCGGGAGATCCGTCGAGCGCGTCGATGGCCTCGAGCGTCTCGTAGGTCTCCTCGACCAGATGGCGGGTGAGCGTGCGGTGGGTCTGCTCGCGATCCCACGGGCACTCGCGGCGAAGCGTCCGCACGAGCTCCGCGAACCGCTGGAGCTCGGTCGCCACCGGAGCGTGGAGCTCGGGGATCCAGAGCGCGGTGAGATGGTCCGGGGTGAACGAGCGGTCGAGCTCGGCCCACTCGACCTCGAACACCTGCTCGTCGGGAAGGCCGAGATGGTGGAGGACGACGATCGACGGCGGTTCTCCATCGTCGACGCTGAGCTTGATGTCCGAAAGCACCTCGCGCGTGTCGCACTGCCCGACCACGAGGGGACCACGCTCCCCCGCGGCCTCGACGCCGAAGCGCTGCCCGTCGACCAGGCGAACACCCGCCGCGAGCGGATCCACACCGAGACGAGCCCACACGAGGTCGAGGAACGAGAGGGCCGGCACGACGACGACCTCGACGCGATCGTCGGCTCGGAGCAGCTCGACCGTCCGCTCGGCGACGAGGGGCGAGCCCGGCACCGCGTACAGCACCTCGCCGCGCTCGACTGCCGCAGCCACGAGCTCGTCGACGATCGTGGCGTAGACCACGTCGAGCGAAGGCGACCGGTCGTAGACGGCGTCGAAGCTCGTCGCGCCGGCGACCACCGCTGCTGCAGGATGGCGGGTGGTGCGCACGAAGGCGGCCGGGACATGCGCGATCTCCTCGACCGCTTGCCGGGTCACCAGCTCGGGCCCGGCCGGCCCGAGCCCGACCACGACGACCCGAGCGCGGGTCATCTGCTCAGCCGCCGGTCGTCGGCGCCGAACCGGACACGGCCGTCGTCGCGGTGGAGCCCTGCACGCCCGCGAGGTTCGACGGCACGACCGCTGCGATCGACGCGTTCCAGGTGCCGTACCGCGGGTCGACCTTCACCGTCGACTTGGCGATGCTCGAGTTGAGCACGCTGTTGAAGTCGTCGTTCGAGTCGTTGAGGACCTTCTGCAGCACGAGTGGCTTTGCTTCCTCGAAGGAGGGCGACTTCTTGTCGCTGACCTTGATCACGTGGTACCCGAACTCGGTCTTCACCGGCTTCGACGTCGCGCCGACCGGCGTCGCGAACAGTGCGTCCTCGAACTCCTTGACCGTGATTCCCCGGGCGACGCAGCCGAGGTCGCCGCCGTTCGGGGCGCTGCCCGAGTCGATCGAGACGTCCTTCGCGACGGCAGCGAAGTCCTCACCGGCGTCGAGGCGCTTCTCGACGGCGTTCGCCTCCGCCTCGGTGTTCACGAGGATGTGGCTCGCACAGACCTCTGCGAACTGCGAGGGGTCCTTGTCGTAGACCGCCTTCAGCGCGGCGTCGTCGAGCGCGTTGCCCGCGACGTTGGCCCGCAGGGCGAAGATCTGGGCGTTCTGGTCGACGATCGTCTTTTGGAACGAGTCGCTGAATGCGTCGAACGCCTCGAGCCCGAACTGCGACTGCACGTCGTCCTTGGCCGCTGCCTCGATCTCGGGCGTGACCTTCGCACCCCGAGCCTCGTTCTCCTGCGTGGCGACCAGCACCACGATCTCGCGCTGCAGGGCCTGGCGAGCGAAGCCCGCGGACACCGTGCCGTCGCCGGCGCCAGTGACACCGCCCGAGCCCGACTGCGACACCCGAGCGATGAACGCGGGGTTGCCTGCGTACTCGTGGAGGGTGCTCTCGAACGAGCTGCGATCGATCGTGTCGCCGTTCACCGTGGCGGCACTCGGGTTCACCGTCGAACAAGAGGAGGCGATGAGGCCGGCGGCGACGACGACCGGTGCCAACACCGCGAGCTTGAGCCGAGATTGCACGGCGAGCGAGCCTATCGGTGGCGTTCTAGGCACTCTCGTCAGGGGGCCGGAGCTCGCGCAGGAAGTCGACGACCGTCGACGGAAGATCTCCCTTCTTCGGCACGCGCAGCTGCACCTCCGACAGGTCCGGCTTGTAGACGCCGTCGCGCGCGAGCCGACGGAAGCGGACCTCCTCGCTCGCCTTCAAGGTGATCGGCGTGAGCCGCACCATGCCGCGAGCGACACCGACCTCCCTGATGCCGAGGCGGTGGCACTCGGCGCGCAAGCGCCCGACCGCGAGCAACGCCTCGGCCGGCGGTGGCGGCGGTCCGTAGCGGTCTGTCCACTCGTTGCGGATGTCGTCGACTTCGGATTCGGTCGTCACCGAGGCGAGCCTGCGGTACGCCTCGAGCCGCAGCTCCTCCCGTCCGACGTACGAGGCGGGCAGGTGCGCGTCGACCGGGAGGTCGAGCTTCACCTCTGCCGGCTCGCGCAGCTCCTCGCCCTTCAGCTCCGCCACTGCCTCGGTGACCATCTGGCAATAGAGGTCGTACCCGACCGCGGCGATGTGGCCGCTCTGGTTCTCGCCGAGGAGGTTGCCTGCGCCGCGGATCTCGAGGTCGCGCATCGCGATCTTGAAGCCCGAGCCGAGCTCGGTCGCCTCGCCGATCGTGCGGAGGCGCTCGTAGGCGTCCTCGCTGAGCACGCGATCGACAGGATGGAACAGGTAGGCGTACGCGCGCTGACCGGCACGGCCGACGCGGCCGCGCAGCTGGTGCAGCTGGCCGAGGCCGAGCATGTCGGCGCGATCGACGACGAGAGTGTTCACGGTCGGCATGTCGATGCCGGACTCGATGATCGTCGTGCACACGAGGACGTCGGACCGGCCCTCCCAGAAGTCGACGACTGTCTGCTCGAGCGTGCCCTCGTCCATCTGCCCGTGTGCGATCGTGACCCGCGCCTCGGGCACGAGGTCACGGATCTCCGCGGCGACCTCTTCGATGTCCTGGACGCGGTTGTGCACGAAGAAGACCTGGCCCTCACGCAGCAGCTCCCGACGGATCGCTTCGCCAACGGCACGATCGTCGTACTCGCCGACGTAGGTGAGGATCGGCTGGCGATCCGCAGGCGGCGTGTTGAGCAAGGTGAGGTCTCGGATGCCGGTGAGGCTCATCTCGAGCGTCCGCGGGATCGGTGTCGCCGTGAGCGTGAGCACGTCGACGTCGGTCTTGAGCTTCTTCATCGCCTCCTTGTGGCTCACACCGAAGCGCTGCTCCTCGTCGACGACGAGCAGCCCGAGCCGCTTGAAGGTGACGTCCTCGGACAGCAAGCGATGCGTGCCGATCACGATGTCGACTTCGCCACTCGCCAGGCCGTCGACGACTCGCTTCGCTTGCGCCGGCGTCAGGAACCGGGAGAGCACTTCGACGCGGATCGGGTAGGCCGCCATACGATCGCCGAACGTCGCGTAGTGCTGCTGCGCGAGGAGCGTCGTCGGCACGAGCACCGCGACCTGCAAGCCGTCCTGCACTGCCTTGAACGCGGCACGGATCGCCACTTCGGTCTTGCCGAAGCCGACGTCGCCGCAGACGAGGCGATCCATCGGCGCGTCGGCCTCCATGTCGGACTTCACGTCCGCGATCGCCTTCAGCTGGTCGGGCGTCTCGACGAAGGGGAACGCCTCCTCCATCTCGCGCTGCCACGGCGTGTCGGGAGCGAACGGGTGGCCCGGTGACGTGATGCGGCGCTGGTACAGCACGACGAGCTCCTGCGCGATCTCCCTCACCGCGGCTTTGACGCGTGCCTTCGTGCGGGCGAAGTCGCTGCCCCCGAGTCGATGGAGCGCGGGCGCGTCGCCGCCCGTGTAGTGACGCACCGCGTCGATCTGGTCGCTCGGGATGTAGAGCCTGTCGCCGCCCTTGTACTCGAGGAGGAGGTAGTCACGGTCGACACCGTCGAGCGTGCGGGTGACCATGCCTCCGTAGCGACCGACGCCATGGGTGTGGTGCACGACGTAGTCGCCGGGCTTGAGGTCCTCGAAGAAGCTGGCTGCGTCGCGGCGCGGCGGGCGCGGACGTCGGTGGGCGCGGCGACGACCCGTGAGGTCAGGTTCGGTGATGACCGCGAGGCGCACAGCGGGCAGCACGAACCCGTGGTCGAGGGGCGCGACGACGATGCGCCCACCAGGGCGGGTGAGGTCGGTCGCGGCGTCGATGTCGACCGCGAGGTCGAGGCCGACCGAGAGCAGCAGGTCGTGGAGCCGGTGAGCGGACCCTTCCGTGTCGGCGGCGACGACGAGGCGGTAGCGCTCGCCGAGCAGCTCCGCGATCCGACGCCCGAGGCCCTCCCCGTCGCCGACGACCGGTCCCCATCCCGTCGCCTCGATCACCGCGGTGTCGGGACGGTCCGCCATCGGGAGGAACGTCCACACGCCCGCGGGCGTGTCGGCGAGCAGGTCGTCGAAGGGTGCGTGGAGGCGCGGGAACTCCGTGCCGGCCGCGTCCCACGTCTTGCTCAGGCTCGCGGCGAGATCGGCCTCCTCCGCGAGGATCTCGGCGGCGCGGTCGCGCATGCGGCGCGGCTCGACGAGCACGACCTGCGCGTCCGCGTCGAGCAGGTCGACGAGCGTGTGCTCTCCCGCCGTGAGCCACGGCATCCACGACTCCATGCCGTCGAACACGAGCCCCTCCGAGAGCCGTTCCCACTGCTCTCGTCCCCATGGCTCCGCGCCGACGAGCGCCGCGGCGCGGGCGCGCACCTCGTCGGTGGGCAGCAGCTCGCGTGCGGGGAAGATCTCGACCTCCGCGAGGTCGACCGTCGAGCGCTGGTCGTGGACGCTGAACTCAGAGAGCCGGTCGACCTCGTCTCCCCAGAGGTCGATGCGCACCGGCGCGTCAGCGGTGGACGGGAACACGTCGACGATCGAACCGCGCAACGAGACCTCACCGCGGTGCTCGACGAGGTACTCACGCCGGTAGCCGAGGCGCACGAGCTCGGCGACGAGCTCAGCGGGATCGACCTGCTGGCCGGTTGCGATGGTGACCGGCTCGACGTCCTCGACGTGTGGGCCGAGGCGTTGACTGAGCGCACGGACCCCAGCGACGACGAACTTCGGCGCGCGCTCGGGCTTTCGGAGCCGCCACATCACGCGCAGGCGTCGCCCCATCGTCTCGACCGCAGGGCTCACGCGCTCGAAGGGCAGCGTCTCCCACGCAGGGAACAACTCGACCTCGTCGGCGGGCACGTACGCCCGCAGGTCGTTCGCGACGAGCTCGGCGGACGTGCTCGTCGGGAGCAGCACGAGGAAGGTGCGCTGGCTCGACAGCGCGGCGAGACCGGCGAGCGTGATCGTGCGGGCCGCCTCGGGGATCGCTGCGGTGGCTGCCCGGCGCCCGAGCAGGTGCGCGACGGCTTCCTCCTCGCGCAACAGCGGGGGGAGGTCAGCGAGACGCATTTCTTCGAGGGTAGCGAGCACCGACCCCGAACCGTTTGCTCACACGACCACGCCTCACGTGGGTCCGGTGAGCAAACGGTCAGTCGCGCTCGGCGGAGCTGAGCGCCTCAGCGACGGACGCCGCCGGCGCGGTGATCGTGAAGCTCGTGGACGTGCCGCCCCTGAGCGTGAGGCGCATCCTGGTGAGCTTCATCAGTGAGACGTCCGCCAGCTCGACTTCCGCGATGTCCCGTTCTGCGATGACCTGCTCACTCGACCGTCGGGGACGCCAGACGAGCCGATCGGTCAGGACGAGCAGCTCCCCGGCTTCTCCCCCACACGACACGTCGGCGAACGAGACGCCGTCGTGCACCGCCTCAACGCGGTCATACCGCGAGTAGGGCCGCAGGCCGACGAAGAGCGCGCTCGGAAGGATGGCGAAGACCAGCACGGTCGGGACGACGCCGAGGTTGAGCGGAGGGAATTCTTGCATCACGCGCTC
>DATKAS010000062.1:0-5794 GCA_035497855.1 Acidimicrobiales bacterium | reverse complement strand
TCTACCAGCCGTGCTGCGAGCGGGCCCGGTTCGTCCTGGTCGCGTCGCAGTTCGTCCGAGATGACGTCGTCAACGCGTTCCGCATCGATCCGAACCGTGTCGCAGTCGTGCCACCGGGCGCGCCCACCGCGTTGCGCACGGTCTCGGCCGCGTACGACGCAGTGCCTCCCGGCCCGTTCGCGCTGTATCCCGCGCAGGCGTGGGCGCACAAGAACCACGTCCGGCTCCTCGATGCCGTTGCCCTGTTGCGCGACCGGGGCATCACCGTGCCAGTGGTGTGCCCGGGCCAGCCGAACCTCCGCCTGCGGGAAGTGCGTCGACATGCGGCGAATGTCGGAGTCGACCATCTCGTCACGTTCCCGGGGTACGTGCCCGACGCGCAGCTCGCTGGTCTGTACGAGCGCGCGCGGTGCCTGGTGTTCCCGTCGCTCTTCGAGGGCTTCGGCTTTCCGGTGCTCGAGGCGTTCGTGGCCGGCCTGCCGGTCGCATGCGCGTCGGCGACCTCACTGCCCGAGCTCGCCGGACCCGCAGCAGTCCAATTCGATGCGACGGACGTCGAGTCCATTGCCTCCGCCGTTCGCGAGGTGTGGGAAGACGACCGTCGGCGAAGCGAGCTCGCGGCGCTCGGTCGCGACCGCGCCGCGCACTACTCGTGGGATCACCTCGCCCTCTCCTGCCGCGCGCTCTACCGCGCGGCTGGCGATCTTCCGCTCGGGGTGCAGGATCGCTCGCTGCTCGCAGAGGCCGGAGTGCCCGCATAGGTCGAATCGCCCATGCCTCGGCCGACAAGAACTCCGTGAGTACCGTCGAGTCCGTGGTCGAGGGTGCCGAGCTCGCCGAACAGGTGCGCCCCACGACCCACCGGCGGTTGGCGCTCTCCCTGCTCTTCGTCGGCCTTGTCGCGCTTGCGGTGGCGTGGATCGGTGACCCCCGGGCGGCCTCGTTCTCCGATGCCGGTGCGCGGCTCGCCACCACCAAGACGATGGCGGCCGCGGGCCACTGGGCACCGGACCTCGGGTATTGGGCCGCCGATGTCGATCCATCCGGCGCCCATCACGCGATCCTCTTCGCTCAACCGCATGACGACCAGTGGGTCGCCGTGCCGTCGCTTCCCTTGGTCGTCGCGGGACGACCGCTCTGGCAGCTGGGCGGAGCCCGTGCGGCCGTGCTCCTCCCCGTGCTCAGCGTCGTGCTCGCGGCGTACGCGGCGCGACGCCTCTCACGTTGGGCGTCCCAGGGCGATGGTTGGCTCGCGTTCTGGTTCGTCGGGTTGCTGTCGCCGGTGCTCTTCTACGGCGCGGATTTCTGGGAACACGCGCCCGCGCTGGCCCTCGGCCTGCTGGCAGTTGCGCTCGTCCTCGAGGGTGGAATGCGCAAGGTCCTCGTCGGCGGCGCGATCGCGGGTCTCGCCGTGGCGATGCGCAACGACATGTTCGCGACGTTCGCGGCGCTGGGTGTCGCAGCGCTCGTCGTTCCGGAGGAGCGCCGTCGCTGTGGACAACGCTGGCGCGAGCTCGCGGCTGGATGCGCCGCTCTCATCTCCGTCGTGTTCGCGAACTCCGTCGTCGAGCACTTCGTGCTCGCGCCGGGAACAGGCTCTGCTCGCGCTGGAGGTCGGGTGAGCATCCTCGGCGCGCAGCTCGCGGATCGCCTCCGCGATGCGGTGATCACATCTGTTGGTGTCCTCGCGAACGACTACTGGCTCGCTCTTGCGATCGGAGCCGTCATCGGCCTCGGCATCCTCCTGCTCGCCGCAGGAGCGGCGGACCGATCCGGCGAGGCTTCGATGCCCGGTGTCGTCGGCGCGATCGTGGCCTGGGGCGGCATGGCGTGGCGTTTTGCGACCTTCGGGGTCTCGACAGTGCCGGGCTTCCTCTGCGCGGCCCCTGTCGCTGCGCTCGGGTTCTTCGGCGAGCGCACCCGACGCGAGCAGGTGCTGTTCGTCGGTTCGTTGATCGCGATCCCGACCGTGTGGATGACGGAGTGGGTCGGTGGCCATGCACCGCAGTGGGGTGGCCGCTACCTGTTGCTGCCGACGAGCTTGCTGATCGTCCTCGCCGCATCGCAGGTCTCGAGGCTCGGCGCTCGGCCGCTCGTGATCGCGCTGCTCGGATTGAGCGCGGCGATGAGCGTCGTCGGCGTCGTGTGGCACATCGACCGCACGCGCTCGGTCGCCCGGTTCGCCGAGGATGTGATGGCGGTACCGAACGACGTGGTGATCATCGGCGATCAACCCTGGATGGGGAGCGAGATCGGGACGTGGTACGGCGATCGTCGCTTCCTCAGCGCCCGCGCCGAAGATCACGACCCGAACGACGCCGATCCGGAGGACGTCGTCACCGTGGTCGGCGTTGCGCGAAGGGCGGGAGCAACCGAAATCGACGTGATCGACTCGGACTCGCACGCTCTCGACCGGATCGACGAGAACCCCAAGTACGACGGGTTCCGCTTCGAGAGCGTGCGGACGACGAAGTTCTTGTGGACCGACGTCGTGATCCGCCGCTACGTGGCTGTCTGACCCACCGACTGACCGTACATCTGTTCGTAACGGCGAAATCGGCGGTACGATCGACCGGATGGCCGACACGCTCGTCGTGCGGGGTGCCCGGGAGCACAACCTCAAGAACGTCTCGATCGAGCTGCCGCGCGATCGCATGATCGTGTTCACCGGCTTGTCCGGGTCGGGCAAGTCGTCGCTCGCGTTCGACACGATCTATGCCGAGGGGCAGCGCCGGTACGTCGAGTCGCTCTCCTCGTACGCCCGCCAGTTCCTCGGTCAGATGGACAAGCCCGACGTCGACTTCATCGAGGGCCTGTCGCCCGCGATCTCGATCGACCAGAAGTCGGCGTCTCGCAATCCGCGGTCGACCGTCGGCACGATCACCGAGGTCTACGACTACCTCCGGTTGCTCTATGCGCGCATCGGTGTGCCGCATTGCCCGAACGACGGCACACGCGTCGAGCGCCAGACACCCCAGCAGATCGTGGATCGCGTCTTGCAGCTCCCCGACGGCACGCGGTTCCAGGTGCTCGCGCCGGTCGTCCGTGGCCGGAAGGGCGAGTACGAGTCGCTCCTCGCGGATCTCGCGAGCCAGGGATACGTGCGTGCCCGCATCGACGGTGAGGTGCGCGACATCGCGGACATGATCGGCGACACGCCGAAGCTCGCGCGCTACGAACAGCACACGATCGAGGTCGTCGTCGACCGGCTCGTGCGGCGTGACGGGATCGATCGCCGCCTCACCGACTCACTCGAGACAGCGCTGCGGCTCGCCGAAGGCGTCGCCGAGGTGCAGATCGTCCCGAAGGGTGGCGACGAGGCGGAGGCGGAGATCCTCACGTTCAGCCAGCACCTCGCCTGCCCGACCTGCGGCACGTCGTTCGACGAGCTCGCGCCCCGCAACTTCTCCTTCAACTCGCCCTACGGCGCGTGCGAGACGTGCGACGGTCTCGGCACGACGTTCGAGGTCGATCCCGAGCTGGTGGTGCCGAACCCTGACCTCTCGCTCGAGGAGGGCGCGATCGCGCCCTGGGCGAGCCAGCGCACGCAGTACTTCGTCCGGCTCGTCGCGGCGGTCGCTGCAGAGAACGGCATCGACATGACGGCACCCTGGTCGAAGCTCACCAAGCCGCAGCAGAACGTCATCCTGCACGGTGCGAAGTCGGGCACTGTCCAGGTCAGGTACAAGAACCGGTACGGCCGGCAGCGCTCGTTCCAGACCACCTACGAGGGCATCATCCCGTTCTTGCGCCGGCGCCACACCGACGCCGAGAGCGATTGGGCGCGCGAGCAGGTCGAGGGGTACATGCGCGAGGTGCCGTGCCCGGCGTGCGGCGGCGCGCGGCTGCGACCAGCGTCGCTCGCGGTGACGATCGACGGACGCAACATCAACGATCTCTGCAGCCTGAGCATCGGCGAGTCGGCGAAGGCGCTCGCGTCGCTCGAGCTGAGCGAGCGCGACCGTATGATCGCAGAGCGAGTGGTGAAGGAAGTCAACGCACGTATGAGCTTCCTGCTCGACGTCGGGCTCGACTACCTGTCGCTGTCGCGCTCGGCAGGCACGCTCGCGGGCGGCGAGGCGCAGCGCATCCGGCTCGCGAGCCAGATCGGCAGCGGTCTCGTCGGCGTCCTCTACGTGCTCGACGAGCCGTCGATCGGCTTGCACCAGCGCGACAACCGACGGCTGATCGACACGCTCGTGCGGCTGCGCGACCTCGGCAACACGGTCCTCGTCGTGGAGCACGACGAGGACACGATCCGGGTCGCCGACCACGTGGTCGACATCGGACCGGGCGCGGGGGAGCACGGCGGTGAGGTCGTGTTCTCCGGCACCGTGAAGGGGCTCATCCGCACGAAGGACTCGATCACCGGTCAGTACCTCGCGGGCAAGCGGTCGATCCCGGTGCCCAGGCAGCGGCGCACGCCGGGTGACGAGTGGGTGGTCATCCGCGGTGCGAGGGAGCACAACCTCCGCGACATCGACGTGGAGATCCCGCTCGGATGCTTCGTCGCGGTCACCGGCGTGTCCGGGTCGGGCAAGTCGACCCTCGTCGGTGAGATCCTCCTCAAGTCGTTGATGCAGAAGATCTACAAGTCGAAGATGCCGCCCGGCCGCCACAAGACGATCGAGGGTGTCGAGCACCTCGACAAGGTCATCGACATCGACCAGTCACCGATCGGGCGCACGCCGCGCTCCAACCCCGCGACCTACACGGGTGTGTTCGATCACATCCGCCGTCTGTTCAGCCAGACCCAAGAGGCCAAGGTGCGCGGCTACCTCCCTGGTCGCTTCTCGTTCAACGTGAGCGGCGGCCGATGCGAGGCGTGCGCGGGCGACGGCACGATCAAGATCGAGATGCACTTCCTCCCCGACGTGTACGTGCCCTGCGAGGTGTGCAAGGGAGCGCGGTACAACCGCGACACGCTCGACATCACGTTCAAAGGAAAGAACATCGCGGAGGTGCTCGACCTGTCGTGTGAGGAGGCCGTCGGCTTCTTCTCGAACCAGCCGGTCATCGCGCGCCACATGCAGACGCTCGTCGACGTCGGTCTCGGTTACGTCCGCCTCGGCCAGCCCGCCCCGACGCTCTCGGGAGGCGAGGCGCAGCGCGTGAAGCTCTCGTCCGAGCTCGCGAAGCGCTCCACCGGGCACACCATCTACATCCTCGACGAGCCCACGACCGGTCTGCACTTCGAGGACGTGCGCAAGCTCCTGACCGTGCTCAGCCGCCTGGTCGACCAGGGGAACACGGTGCTCGTCATCGAGCACAATCTCGACGTGATCAAGACCGCCGACTGGATCATCGATCTCGGCCCCGAGGGCGGCGCGGGCGGCGGCACGGTCGTGGTCGAGGGACCGCCGGAGGTCGTGGCGGCGACGCCCGACAGCTACACCGGCCAATTCCTCGGCCGGATGTTGACCATGTAGCACGGCACCGCGATCTCTCGCATCTGTGCAGCGCGGGTGCACGTGGTGCCGACGGAGTCGCATTAGGTTGGGCGGGTGCCGCTGCAGTCATACGCAGACGCGCTATTCCGTCGACTCAATCTCAGAGTCGTCCGCGCGGAAGACAACGGTCTTGCAGTCGAAGCGTCTCCCGCTGACGTGGCTACCTACGCGAGAGTACGGCCGTTCTCGATGACCACGCCCGAGCGGTTGTGGTCGCTCATGCAGACAGTCCGCTATCTCATCGCGAATAGGGTCGACGGTGACTTCGTCGAGTGCGGTGTCTGGAGGGGTGGCAGCGCGATGGCGATGGCGCTGACGCTGATCGATCTCGGGGTTCATCGTCG
>DATKAS010000061.1:0-22520 GCA_035497855.1 Acidimicrobiales bacterium | reverse complement strand
GGAGGATCGTCTCGGCGAGCGCCCGCCCGGCGAGCACCGAGCCCCGCGGGATCGGGAGGCTGCGCAAGCGGTCGAGGAAGCCTTGCTCGACATCTTCAGCGACACCGGCCGCGGTCGCGGTGCCCGCGAACAGCACTGTGGTCGTGATGAACCCGGGCACGAGGAAGTCGACGTAGGGAACCGAGCTCTCGCTGATCGCGCCGCCGAACACGTACCGGAAGATCAGAAGGAACATCGCGCCCTGGATCGTGCCGACAACCACGAGCTGTGGGGTGCGCATGAACTTGTAGAGAGTGCGCTTGGCGATGGCGAACGTCGCGGACATGGGGTGCTCCCTTTCGATGAGATGGCGGATCACGAGGTGGTGAGGCTGAGGAAGACCTCGTCGAGCGTCGGCCGACGCAGCGCGAGGTTGTCGACGGGGAGCCCGCGGTCCTGGAGCGCGCGTGCGGCAGCCGTGAGCGGCTCGGTGCCGCCGGCGACGCTCACGGAGACCCGACGCGTGGGTCGGTCGACGACGGGCACGTCGTCACCGAGCGCACGAAGCGTGTCCGCAGCGACGTCGAGCAGCGCGGCATCGACGAGCTGCACCTCCACGACGTCTCGCCCGGCCCGGGCCTTGAGCTCGCGCGGTGTCCCGTCGGCGATGACCTTCCCGTGGTCGATGATCACGATGCGATGAGCGAGCTGATCCGCCTCGTCGAGGTACTGCGTCGTGAGCATCACATCCGTTCCTCGCTCGACGAGCGCGCGGATCGTGTCCCAAAGCTCGATGCGGCTGCCGGGATCGAGGCCGGTCGTCGGCTCGTCGAGCAACAGCAGACGGGGCGCGCCGACGAGGCTCGCACCGAGGTCGAGGCGACGCCGCATGCCACCGGAGTAGGTGCGCACGAGCCGCGATCCGGCGTCGGTGAGGCCGAGGCGCTCGAGCGCCGCGGTGGTGTTCGCGCGGGCATCGGCGCGGCTCTGCCCGTAGAGACGAGCGACCATCTCCAGGTTCTCGCGCCCGGTCATCGCACCTTCGACCGCGGCGTACTGGCCGGCGAGGCCGATGAGGCGGCGCACCTCGTGCGACTCCCTGACGACGTCGTGCCCGCCGACGCGTAGCGACCCACCGTCTGGCTCGAGCAACGTCGCGACGAGTCGCACGAACGTGGTCTTGCCCGCGCCGTTCGGGCCCAGCAGCGCGACGACCTGCCCGGGTTCGACGACGAGGTCGAGTCCCTCGAGCGCGGCGACCTTGCCGAACCGCTTCGAGAGCGCGCGCGCTTCAACGATCGGTGTCATGTGCTTCTCCTTGGCTCGCGCCGCCCTCGAAGGCGGCGCCGCTACTCGGTCTGGTGGAACCCCGTCCATTGCTCGATGCCCTCGAGCGAACGGTCGTCGATCTCCTTCAAGAGGCCGCGGCAGAACTCGAGCTCGGCTTCCATGAGGCGTTCTCGGTACTCGTCTTCGAGCATGAACAAGCGGGGCAGGTTCATGCCCTCCCCGCTCGCGCGCGCCGCGCGTGACTGGTTCAGGCGCACCTCGAGCGCGAGGCAGCGGTCCGACAGCAGCCTCGCGACCTCCTCGGGGGGCAAGCCGGGCAGCAGAGAGAGCGCGGCCTCGAAGCTCAGGTACTCCTTCACGGGCGTCGACACGAGCTCGGCGAGCCAGTCGTAGAGCTCTCGCTTGCCCGTGTCGGTGATCGCGTAGATCGTGCGTTCAGGGCGCTTGCCCTCCCGCACGGTCTCGGTCGGGACGATGAAGCCACGCTTCTCGAGGGACTCGACGACGCTGTAGAGCGAGCCGAAGTTGAGGCGGATGCTCTGGTCCTTGGCGCGGAACCGAAGGGTCTGCGACACCTCGTAGGGATGCATCGGGCGCTCGTACAGGCAGGACAGCACTGCCAACGCCAACGGGTTCGCCCGTCCTCGTCCGGACATGCGGATCAGGATACTCGACTCAAAGTATTCGTCAACGGGTGCTTGCGGTGAAGTGCGTCACCCGCCGAGAGCGAGCGCGAGCGCGTCGCCGACGCGAGCGTGAGGGTCGTCCCCGTCGGATTGCGAGCGCCACGCCACGAAGCCATCCGGACGGACGAGCGTGGCACCGCTCGAGGTGAGCCCGTAGGCATCGGCAAAGCCCGCGACATCGATCTCGTGGTGATCCAGGCCGCGTCGCTCCGCAGCGTCGAGCCACGCGCGCCCCCCGGCACCGGCGAGGACGACGAACGACGTGCCGAAGAGGTCGAGCGTCGACCGCCGCGGGCCGCCGTCGTCGAGCCACAGGTGCGGTGCGCGCGTGCCGGGCTGACCCTTCGCCGCACGCGGGTCGGCGTGCACCCGGTCGCGGTCGCCGTACACCCACCCGAGCTCGATCTCGAGGTCCGCGACGAGTGGCTGGTAGTCGGTCGCTCCGAGGTACGTCGCCGTGCGAGTCACATAGCGCGTGTAGGCCTGCTCGACGGTGAGCCTGCCGATCGGTCGGCGCTCGGCCTCGTAGCTCGCGAGGAGGCGCGGGCCGGCGAGTCCTCGCACCGCCCACGCGAGCTTCCACGCCAGGTCGTACGCGTCGTGGATGCCGGTGTTGCCACCGAAGCCACCGTTCGGCGGCATCACGTGCGCGGCGTCGCCGACGAGAAAGACGCGGCCGTCGGAGTACCGGGCGGCGACGTCCGAGCTCGCACGCCACCGGGCAACGCCGTCGATGCGAACCTTCAGATCGCTGACGCCACTTGCAGCGCGCACGAGCTCGATGAGGCGTGGCTCACTCGTGTCTCTCGCCGCATCGGCGACATCGGCACTGCTCGCCGGATCGCCGATGGTGTTGACCACGAGGAAGCCCGCCTGGCAATCCTTGTCGACGCGGAAGAACCCGCCCATCGTCTCGTTGCTGATGTAGATGACGCTGAGCGGCTTGCCGAGGAGCTGCGGCGCGAGGTCGGCGGTGAAGTAGATCGTCATGCTGTTCGAGAACACTCCCCTGCCCTCGAACTCGATGCCGAGCTGCTCGCGCACCGCGCTGTGCGCGCCCTCCGCGGCGACGAGGTAGTGCGCGCGCACCTCCCGTCGATCGCCGGTGTCGACGTCGGCGATCGTGACGGTCACCCCGTCGCCGTCCTGGACGAACCCGACGACCTCGCTCCCCTCGACCACCTCGGCGCCGACTTCCTTCGCTCGCCCGCGCAAGATCGGTTCGAGCCCGCGTTGGCTGATGAAGAGGCGGCGGCAAGGGCTCAGCGTGTCGTCCACGCCGACGTTCAACCCGGGGATGATGTCCGCGAGCTTCCGCCCCGCGAGCGTGTCCATGCTGATGATCGCGCCCTCGGGGAGGAACTCCTTCTCCGACTGTGCCTTCACGGCGTCTTCGATCCCGGCCGCTCGGAACAGCTCGATGGTGCGCAGGTGGAAGTGCGCGGCGCGGGGCAGCGCCGATCCGCCGCGCAGGCGCTCGACGACGAGCGAGGGCACGCCGTGCTGCGCAAGGAACATCGCAGTGGAGAGCCCGACGAGGCCTCCGCCCGAGATGACAACTGGGTAGTCGTGGTCAGCCACGATCGAAACCTTCGCGCGGGGGCTTCCGCGCTGCTCGACGCGTAGATTGCTGGACCGGTGACGACGCGCGACCGGCTCATCGCGCACGAGCCCGCGCTCGACGGGATGCGCGCCCTCGCAGTGATCGCCGTGCTCCTGTACCACGGGCATGTCTCGTGGATGAGGGGAGGCTTCCTCGGGGTCGACGCGTTCTTCGTGCTGTCCGGCTACCTCATCACCTCCCTGCTCGTGGCCGAGTGGCAGGCGCGGGGCACGATCGACCTCAAGGCGTTCTGGGCCCGACGAGCACGCCGCCTCCTTCCTGCCCTGCTCCTCCTGGTCCTCGCCGTGTCGGCGTACGCAGCGTGGGCTGCCCCCGCCGGCGAGCTCAACAGCCTGCGGGCCGACGCGCTCGCGACTCTCGGGTATGTCGCCAACTGGCGAGAGGTCGCCGTCGGCAGCAACTACGGCGACCTCTTCACCGCGCCCTCTCCCCTGCAGCACGCATGGTCACTCGGCATCGAGGAGCAGTGGTACCTGTTGTGGCCGCTGGCGGTCGCCGCGCTGCTGTGGATCTCGCGACGCGCGCGCCACGCTCCGCTCGTCACCGTCGCGGTGCTGGCGGGCGGCTCTGCCGCGCTCATGGCGGTTCTGTACGACCCACAACACCTGGGACGCGTGTACTACGGCACCGACACGCGGTGTCAGTCGTTGTTGATCGGGGCCGGGCTCGCACTCGCGTTCGGCCACGCCCGTCCGTACGGCCGCACTCTTACGTCAGCCACCGCGCTCTCGGTAGCTGCCGCGGGGGCCGTGATCGTTCTCGCGACGACATGGGCGACGACGCCCCTCGACGCCGGCTGGCTCTACCGAGGAGGCATCCTCGGATGTGCACTGCTCGTCGCGATCGTGATCGCTGCAGCCACGCGGCGTGGCCCGATCCGCTCCGCGCTCTCGATGCCGCCGCTTCCCCAGATCGGGCTGATCTCGTACGGGCTGTACCTGTGGCATTGGCCCGTGTACGTGGTGCTCTCGTCCAACCGCACCGGGATCGACGGCTGGGCCCTGCTGGCGCTGCGCCTCGCCGTCACGAGCGTTGTGGCGACGGCGAGCTTCTTCGTCGTCGAGCGGCCGATCCGCACAGCCACACTGCATCTGCCGCGCCCGAGACTCACGGCACCGGCAGTCGTCTTGGGGGTGGCAGCAGTCGCGCTCCTCGCGACCAACGGCGGCCACCCGAGCGTCGTCTTCATTGCCACCCCGTCGGCCCCGCCGACCACATCGGCTCCCTCGGTACCGGCGTCGCCTGTGAAGGACCCCGTCCCGACGCAGCACGCACAGACCCGGGTCGCTGTCGTCGGGGACTCCGTCGCCCTCGTCATGGGCGAAGGCCTCATGCGCGTCGGTCCTTCGTTCGGGCTCGACGTGTGGGACCAAGGTGTTCTCGGCTGTGGCCTGCTCCGGGGCACGATGTGGATCGAGGGCGCCGTGCACGACGTAGCCGCCACGTGCACGGGATGGCCCACCCGGTTCAGGGACATCGTCGACGAGTGGGCACCTCAGGTCGTCGTCCTCCTGACCGGTGCATGGGACGCGTACGACGTGCGCCTCGACGGTCAGTGGGTGCCCTTCGGCACGCCGCGGTACGACGCCTTCGCGCTCGAGGAGGTTCAGCACGCGGTCGACGTGCTCGAGTCTCGCGGGGCAAAGGTCGTGGTGCTCACCTCGCCCTACTTCCAAGCCCGACGCGACATCGTCGACGCGGACCGCACCGCGTACAACCCGAAGCGCGTCGATCACCTCAACGAGCTCTTCCGCCGGCTCCGAGGAGTCTCGCTGCTCGACCTGAACCGCTTTCTCGCTCCCGATGGCCACTACACGAACGACGTGCTCGACGTCGCAGACGTGCGCGGCGACGGTGTGCATTTCACACCTGCGGGCGCGGACCTCGTCGCTCGTTGGCTCGCACCGCAGCTCGAGTCACTCGTCGACTGCGGTCAGACCACCAGGAACTGCTCGATCGCGACTGCGACCTCTGACGGACGCTCGTAGGGCACCATGTGGCCGGCGTCGGCGATCACCTCGAGCTGCGCGCCGTCGATCGCGGCCCTCCACGCGTCCGCGTAAGGGGCCGGGAGGTACTTGTCGTCGTCTCCCCACACGAGCAACGTCGGGTTCGTGATGCGATAGAGGCGCTTCGCGAGCCGGCGATCGGGGATCGGGAAGAGCACCTTGCCTGCCGTGCCGAGCCGACGGCTGTTCGCGATGAGGAAGGTCTTGATCGCCTCGGTGTCGTTGAAGTCGAGCCCACCCGCCATCAGCGCGGTGCCCGCGGCCGCGTCGTGGAAGAGCAGCGGCGGGAACTCGAACGGCAGCAGCGAGTAGATGTCCGCGATCGGATGGTCGTCGATCCAGAGCCCGAGCGGAGCGATCAGCACGAGGCTGCCGAAGAGACCGGGTGCCGCGGCCGCCATCTCCGCTGCGACCATGCCACCCATCGAGTGCCCGATGAGGTGGGGCTTGTGGAGGTCGAGCGCGGCGACGACGTCTGCTCCGTGCAGCGTGAAGTCCTGCATGTCTTCGAGCTGCTCTTCGCCGCCGAGCTCGCTGTAGCCGGGCCAGATCGGCGCGTACACCGCAAAGTGCGACGAGAGCGCAGCGAGCATCGGCTCACCGCCGAGCGGTCCGGCAGCGCCGTGAAAGCTCACGATCGAGCCTTCGGCCTGGCCCGACGGCGGCGCGCCGACGAGCACCTCGCAGGTGATGCCGCGGCGAGTCGTGACCGTCGTGCGCTCGAGCGGAGGCGACTGGAGATCCGTCATCCCTCGACCTCTGCATGGCGCCGCGCGTCCTTGAACGTCTCGTCCGCGTGCACCCGGTCCTCATAGGGATGGATCCACCACCGGTCGTCGCCCTCGTACTCGGGCCACATGTTCCGCAAGCTCGGCATGACCTTCTCGGCGAACAGCTGCGTGGAGTACCGCGTCTTCCAGTCCGGCTGGTTGCCGTTGTGGATCAGGCAGAACACGTGGCCGAGCCGGAGCGAGCGGATCATGTCCTCCATGCGGTCGCGCACGGTGTCGGGACCACCGGCGATCACGAACCCACCGTCGACGAGGTCCTTCCACGTGAGGCGGGTCCACTTCTCGCGCATCTCGGCGCGGAACTGGTCGAGCACGCCCGCCTTGATCGTCGAGATCGTGCGGTAGCCCGCGGGATCGGAGAACCCGGGATACACGTGGAGGCATCGGTTGAAGAAGTAGAGGATGTGCTCGGCATAGAGCTTTTCGGCTTCGGCATCGGTGTCGGCCACCGCGATGATCTGCGCGAAGGCAGCGCGGTAGGGCGAGTCGTCCTTGTCGCGCTCGGCCACCCGCTCCCAGTAGCCGTCGAGCAGCTTCTTGCCGGCGAGGTACCCGCCGAAGGAGAGGTACGAGTAGTTGTAGTCGTAGTCGAGGCAGAAGTCCCACGTCTCGATGGAGCCGCCGCCCGGGATGTAGATCGGCGGATGGGGCTGCTGGATCGGGCGCGGCCAGATGTTCACGTAGCGGAGCTGGTTGTACTTGCCGTTGAATGCGAACGGCTCGGGGTCGGACCACGCCCTCATGATGAGGTCGTGCGCTTCCCGGTACTTGTCGCGCGTCAGCGCGGGGATCTGGCCGTAGCAGAAGTTCGTGTCCATCGGCGTGCCGACCGGGAAGCCGGCGACGAGACGCCCGCCGCTGATGCAGTCGAGCATCGCGAACTCCTCGGCGACGCGGACGGGTGGGTTGTAGAGCGCGATCGAGTTGCCGATGACGCAGATCGCCGCGCGGCTGGTCCGTCGGGCCAAGCCCGCCGCGATGATGTTCGGGCTGGGCATGATGCCGTAGCCGTTCTGGTGGTGCTCGTTGACGCCGATGCCGTCGAAACCCACCGACTCCGCGTACTCGAGCTGGTCCATGTACTCGTTGTAGACGTGGTTGGCCACCTTCGGATCGAACAGGCGGCTCGGTATGTCGACCCACACGGAGCGCTCGGTGTCACGGAAGTCGTCCGGCATCCGCGGCCACGGCATGAGGTTGAACCAGGTGAACTTCACAGTTGCACCGTACAACTGTCGCCGCGAGGCTTGACCGATCGACATCCCCGACCAGACCGGCAAGCTCGCCGTCGTCACCGGTGCGAACAGCGGCATCGGCCTCGAGACCGCGCGGCAGCTCGCCGCGGCCGGTGCCGAGGTCGTGCTCGCCGTCCGAAACGCGGACAAGGGAAAGGCCGCGATCGACGACATCCGGTCGACTGTGCCCGGTGCGGCGGTCCGCGTCGGCGTCCTCGACCTCGCGAGCCTCGCATCCGTCGAGAGCTTCGCGTCGCAGATGACGACTGAAGGCCGTGCCATCGATCTGCTCGTGAACAACGCAGGCGTGATGGCGGTGCCGAAGCGCCACACGACGGAAGACGGCTTCGAGCTGCAATTCGGGACAAACCACCTCGGTCACTTCGCGCTCACCGGTCGCCTGCTGCCACTGCTTCGACAGGCGAAGGCGCCGAGGGTGACGAACGTCAGCAGCGGCGCCCATCTCGTCGGGTCGATCCCGTTCGACGACCTCCAGCTCGAGCGGGGCTACCGCGCGTGGCGCGCGTACTCGGAGTCGAAGCTCGCGAACCTCCTCTTCACCCTCGAGCTGCAACGGCGGAGCGAGGCCGCCGGTTGGGGGATCATGAGCAACGCCGCGCATCCCGGATCGACGCGGACGAACCTGCAGTCGAGCGGCCCGAACATGGGCAAGGCGAGCAACGCCGGCACCAACCTGATCGAGCTCACGATGCGGATGCCCGGTGCCTCCCAGGACGCCGCCCAAGGTGCGCTGCCGACGCTGTACGCGGCGACGAGCCCCGACGCAGTCGGCGATGGCTACTACGGACCGAACGGCTTCATGGAGATGACGGGCCGGGGCGTCACGAAGGCGCGGCGGTCACGGCGAGCGCGTGATGGCGCGGCGGCCGTGCGGCTGTGGGACGTCTCGGAGCAGCTCACCGGCGTGCGGTACGGCTGATGGCTCGCAACGTGCTCGGCGGCGAGCTCGTGCCCTGTTCGCTCGACCCGCTGACCGGCTTCTACCGAAACGGCTGCTGCGACACCGGGGGAGAGGACCTCGGCGTGCACGTCGTGTGCGCGCGCGTGACCGCTGAGTTCCTCGCGTTCAGCAAGGCCGCGGGGAACGACCTCTCGACTCCGCAGCCGCAATTCGGCTTCAGCGGGCTCCAGCCCGACGATCAGTGGTGCCTCTGCGCGGACCGTTGGGTCGAGGCGTTCGACGCCGGCGTGGCGCCGCCGGTCGTGCTCGAGGCGACGCACGCCCGCGCGCTCGAGTGGATCTCGCTGGACGACCTTCGCGCGCACGAAGCGCGCTCCTAGCCAGCGCAGCAGTCGTTGACCTTGATCGTCACGGTGGTGCCGTCGATCACTTGGGTTCCCGCCGCCGGGTCTTGTGACAGCACGTTTCCGTCGGTCGAGACCTGGGGGTCGTTCACGACCTGCACGTCGAGGCCAGCGTCGTAGAGGATCGTCTGTGCGTCCTCCCAGTAGAGGCCCACGACGTCGGGAACGGCGACCTTCGGCGCTTGGCCGATCCCGATGAAGACGTTCGTGTCGGGATCGACGGGCGTCCCTGCAGTGGGGAGCTGCGACACGACGAGGCCGTCACGCGTGTCGCCCTTCGGCAGAGGCACGATCAGCGAGGTCACGTGCAGCCCGAGGTCGGTGAGCTTCTGCTGGGCGTCCTGATGGCTGAGGTTCAGCACGTCTGGCATCGTGATCTGCGGCACCGTCGTCGTCGTGCTCGTGGTCGTGGTGGTCGTTGGCTTCGCGGTTGTCGTGGTCGATGAGCTCGTCGTCGACGCCGTCGTCGGCGTGGTCGCGACGGTCGGCTTCGGCTGCGTCGGCGACGCGGCGCGCTTGGCTGTGGTGACGGACAACTGTGTGTCTGGTGCGGCGACAGAGGTCTGCGCCACTGTCGTGTCGGGCTGGTCGGTGACCACCGCCGACCGAGCCTCGGTGTCGGGAGCGGCGGTCTCCACCGTCGCGAGCACCGAGGGCTGAGGCGTGCACGTGTCGAACGCGGGGTCGGTCGTCAGGTTCCCATTGCTTCGGAGCGCCGACCCGCCGAGCGCCGCGACGAGATCGTCGTCAGCGACCCAGACGAGCCGCGTGATCGGCGTCGCGCTCCGACTGTCGTCCCACGTGACCGCGCTCCAGTGACCGAACCGGCCTTGATACCGCCATCCGGTCACGACCACGACGTCGGTCGGCGGGATCGTGTCGACGACAGGGCCGCCGGGGCAGTCGTGTGCCTGGAGGCCTCCCCCCGCGACGGTGAACGCCGAGCGAGAGGGAGATCCGACGAACACGAGCGCGAACGCCACGAGCGCGACCGCGGCGACGCCGCTGCACCCCGCCAAGATCCGGACCTTGAACGGGGGCTTGTTCGGCTCGGCGCTACCGGTCGCTCCGAGCCCAGCCACCGCGCGCCCCACTCACCGGACGATCGTCGCACACGGACTCGAGCCGTGCTGTGTGATGCCCGCAGGTGGCCGAGGCGCATGCCGCTGGCGGCGAGCTCGCGGACCGCATCCCCCTCGACTTGCTCACGTGGATCCGCGAACGGTTCGAGGCAGCGATGCGTTGATGCTCAAGTCGCGGGCTCGAAATTCCGTAGCCTGAGTCATGCGCCGGTTGGTCGCCTCTGTCATGCTCGTCGCCCTTCTGTGCGTGGGCTGCGACAAGACGAATGGCGCGAAGGAGCAAGAGGACAAGACGCAACAGCGGTTCGACTGCGCGGCCGCAAACATCGCAGGGGCCAGCGCGGGAGCGAGCACCACGCTCACGTGCTGAGCCTCCCGACGCATGTGTAGCGTCGGCACATGAAGTACGGGATCGTCTTCGCGAACACCATGCAATGGACGAAGGGGCCCGGCGCGGCCGAGATGGCCCGCGCCGCAGACGACGCGGGGTTCGAGTCGCTGTGGACCGTCGAACACGTCGTCTACCCGGACGACTACAGCTCGCCGTACCCCTACAGCCCGGACGGGAAGATGCCGGCGGTGCCGTCGACGCCGATCCCCGATCCGCTGATCTGGCTCGCGTACGTCGCCGCGGTCACGACCTCGATCCGATTGGCGACCGGCATCCTCATCCTCCCCCAGCGCAACCCTGTCGTCCTCGCGAAGGAGCTCGCGACGCTCGACGAGATGTCCGGAGGCCGGGTCGAGCTCGGCATCGGTGTCGGCTGGCTGCGGGAGGAGTTCGACGCGCTCGGCGTCCCGTGGGAGCAGCGCGGCGCGCGCACCGACGAGTACGTCGCCGCGATGCGTGCGTTGTGGGCATCGGATGGCGCGACCTACAAGGGCGACTTCGCTGGGTTCACCCGCGTGTCGTCGAACCCGAAGCCCGCGCAGGGCACGATCCCGATCGTCGTGGGCGGGCACTCACGCGCCGCGTGCGAGCGTGCGGGTCGGCTCGGCGACGGCCTGTTCCCCGGGAAGGGCACACCCGCGGAGCTGCGCGACATGGTCGACATCGTCAGGCAGACCGCTGCCGCGTGCGGACGCGATCCAGAGGGGATCGAGATCACGGCCGGCTCGCCGGCGATCTTCGGTGACGATCCCGTCGGGGCTGCCCAGGAGCTCGCCGAGATCGGCGTGCGGCGCATCGTGGTGCCGGCCTTCCTCCTGCGGAAGCCCTCTGAGCGCGACGCGATGGCCGCCTTCGCGGAGCGGGTGATCGGGCCCACCGCGTCGGTGTGATCGCCCCCGGGCGCGGGGATCGGCGCTACCTGTAGTCTGCAAGCATCTCGACAAGGGGGAATGCAGATGTCTGAGAAGCCTTCCTACCTCGGCCTCCTGAACACGGTCTCGAACGCAGAGAGCCAGGCGGAGTGCTACCTGAACGCGTGGGCAGCGGTGACGCCCGACGACGGGGTGCGCCAGGTCATCTCGACGGTCGCGCTGCGCGAGGGCGAGCACGGCAAGGCGTTCGCGAAGCGCCTGTGCGAGCTCGGCTACACGCTCCTCCCCCGCGAGGATCCGAAGTTCGACGCCAAGATGGACATCGCGTCGTCGACGACCCTCACCGACCGCGAGAAGTTCGAGAAGCTCGGCCTCTCTCGCGACGTCGATCCGTCAGAGCCCGACGTGTTCTCGAGGTTCTTCGACGACAAGTCGATCGACATCCAGACGGGCGCGCTGCTCGGTCGCTACATCGCCGAGGAGCGAGACAGCGGCCGCCTGCTGCGCGGGTGCTACGACCAGCTGTGCGCTGCGGAGAACGGGCACAGCTCATCGCGCAGCGCGAACGGCGATCTCGGCGCGCAGCTCTCGCGGATCGAGGACCTGCTCGAGAAGCTCGTCGCCAAGAAGCGCTGACTCCCCCTCGCCCGGCGGCGCCGTTCAAGACAGCGCGCGGATCTCCTCGTTCGCGTCGCGCAACCGGGTAGCGAGCTCGCGGGCGAGGTTCGCGTAGAGCACGCCTCGAAGCCCAGGGAACCGCGACTCGAGCGCGCTCAGGCAGTCCAACGTGAGCACGCGGCACGTCACCGAGCTGTCCGCGCGCACGGTCGTCGAGCGAGGCTTGCCGTCCAGGACGGCCATCTCGCCGAACGTCGCGCCCGGGCCGAGCGTCGCGATGCGCTGCTGCTCCCCCGCTGCCGCGATCGACACACTGAGAGAGCCGGCGACCACCGAATAGATGCCATCGGCGTCGTCTCCTTCGTGGAACACCACGCTGCCCGGCTCGTAGGTGCGCACGTCCGCCGCCTCGTCGACCGCGCGGCGGGTGTCGCCGTCGAGGCCCGCGAGCAGCTGCTGCGTCGCGAACTCGCCGGTCTCGCGCCCGAGGTCGTGGTCACGGAGGAGCTCGTCCTCACACCACTCCAGTGCCTCGTCGAGCGTCGGGAACAGCGCTTCCGTGTGCGCTCCCGGAAGCGACGAGCACACCAGCTGCACGCCATCCGCCGCGGCGATCTCGGCGAGCCCCGCGAGCACCTCGAGCGCGCCACGGTCGACGGTGGTGACCCGCCGACCGTCCACGATGACGTAGTCGAGCGTCGGAAGGAGCTCGCACACCGCACGCGACACGACTTCGGCCGACGCGAAGAACAGCTCGCCCTGGACTTCGACGACACCGAGGCGCGATCCCTCGGCGCGCAGCCACGCCATGCTCGAGGACGGCCGCCGACGCTTCGAGTGCACCACATCACCCCGATACATCCGCCGGACGGCGTGCAGCCCCGGTTCGTGGGCCTGATGCAGCTCGAGCCGGAAGCGAGTCGCGAGCTCCTCGCACGCAGCGATGCCGCGCACGCTGTTGCCGCGCTCGTCGACCGGGGGCGAGAACACTGCGAAGCCCAGCTGCCCCGGAGCCACGGCGAGCACGCCACCCGACACGCCGCTCTTCGCGGGAAGCCCGACGCGGTACATCCACTCCCCGGAGAAGTCGTACATCCCGCACATCGTCATGACGCTCAGCACGCGAACCGTCGACTCGGCACTGAGCGCACGCGCGCCAGTGGTGGGGTTGATGCCGCCGTTCGCGAGCGTCGCGGCCATCACCGCCAGGTCCTCGGCGGTGACGAGGAGCGAGCACTGGCGGAAGTAGAGATCGAGCACGTCGTCGACTTCGGCCGGCAGCATCTCGAACGCACGCATGAACCAGGCGATCGCGCGGTTGCGGTCTCCCGTCGATTGCTCGGACGCGAACGTGCGCTCGCAGACGTCGAGCGGGTGGCCGACGAAGCGCTCGAACCCCGACCGCAGTGCCTCCCACCTGTCCTCGAGCGTCTTCCCCGGGATCATGCTGGCCGCGACGATCGCTCCCGCGTTGACCATCGGGTTGTGCGCACGGCGGCTCGTCTCCTCGACCGCGATCGAGTTGAACGGGTCGCCGGTCGGCTCGACCCCTACTCGCCGGGCCACGGCTTCCGGGCCGTGCGCGTCGAGCACGAGGCCGAAGGAGAACGGCTTGGACACCGATTGGATCGTGAACGCTCGGTTCGAGTCGCCTGCGGAGTAGCCGTGCCCATCCATCGTGACGAGCGCCATGCCGAACCAGTCCGGGTCGGCCTCGGCGAGCACGGGGATGTAGGACGCGGGGGCACCGTCGTGGAGCCCCGCAACCCGATCGGTCAATGAGGAGAGGACTCGCGCGATCGGCAGATCCGCCACGGCGCTGATCCTGTCGTATGCGTGTTTCGCAGCATTGAACGGTACCTGCCAGAGATCTTGCATGCTTTCGTCATGAGTGGACCTTCGGAGTGCGCCCTCTGCGCGTTCGGTGCCGCACCCGGCACGCTGGTCACGTTCGACTCGATCGCGGTCACTGCGCCAGAAGACGCACCGGTGACCTCGTTGCTCCTCGTGTCAAGGCATCACGCCCAGGAGCCGTTCGAGCTGCTCGGCCTGCATCGTCGCCGCTTCTGGGAGGAGACGATGATCGTGGCGCGTGCGCTCAAGCTGGTCACGGGCGCGCCGCGGTTGGAGTACGAGATCTCAGGCGGCGCTTCGCCGCACGTGCAGCTCGAGCTGCGCGCGCGGCAACCCGATCCGACGATGCCGGCGACGCGGGACGAGCTCGCGAACACCATCCTCAGGCTGGCGGACCCGGACGCCCAACCCGTGGACGCTGCGGACGTGCCTGCCGTGTACGACGCGATGTCCGAGTGGTGGGATCACCAAGCCGAGGACGGCTTCTACAACGCGCACTATGACCGCCCTGCTGTGCTCGAGCTCTGCGGCGACGTCAGCGGGCTTCGAGTCGCCGACCTCGGGTGCGGCACGGGGTTGTACATCGTCGAGCTCGTCGCACGCGGTGCGCACGTGGTCGGCGTCGACGGGAGCGCGGAGCAGCTCACGCGCGCCCGGGCGCGCCTCGGTCCCGAGGCAGAGCTCATCCAGCACGACCTCGAACGTCCGTTGACGATGTTCGCGGACGAGTCGTTCGACGCGGTGGTCATGCCGCTCGTGTACCACCACATCGATGACCGGATCGGCCTCCTCGGGGAGATCCGCCGCATGCTCCGCCCCGGCGGTTGGCTGGTGCTGTCGACCAGTCACCCGACGTCGGACTGGTTGCAGTCGGGCGGCAGCTACTTCACGGTCGAGCGCGTCGACGCCTTCTTCGACGGCCTCGGTGGCAGATGGCGGGTGCCCTTCTGGAGGCTGCCGATGGGGGCGCTGCTCGACGAGATCATCACGGCGGGCCTCGTGCTCGACCGGCTCTTCGAGCCCGTGCCCCCGCCGGATCGGGCATGGGTCAGTCCCCGGATGCATCGCCGGCTCACCCTCGAGCCCGCGTTCGTCGCGATCCGCGCTCATCGCCCTGCGTAGGTCGGGGCCCTGCTTAGGTCGAGCGAGGCCCCTTTGGTACCTTGCCCCTCGTGGCAGGGGGTCGGGGGGTTCACTGGCGCGCGATCGTCGCGTCGGGCCTCGCCGTGACCGCGCTCGCCCTCACAGCGTGCGGTGGCGACAGCAAGGGCGGCAGCCCCAACATCATCGAAGCGGGCCAGGTCAACATCCAGCTGCCCGACGGCTACACCCTCAGCAAGCCCGGCGACCAGGTCGCAGCGCCGCCGTCGAGCGCCCCGGGAGCACCCGCAGCGGCCGGAGGACAGGTCGGCGAGTCGGCAGCCGCGGGAGGAGCTGCGACCACAGCCGCGCCGAGCGACACCATCCCGCTCGCGCAGCAGGATCCGGTCACCAAGTTCTTCACTGCGTTCGGCACCTTCCGCTCGTGCTTGAAGAACCAAGGGTTGTCGTTCATCGGCGTGCCCGACGCGAACAAGCCGAACTCTCCGGCGAACGACCCGAACTACGTCAAGGGCCTTCAGACGTGCGCGGCGCAGAGCGACATCGTGCAGGCGCTGCAAGAGATGCAGACCGCACAGAACAACCTGACGCCCGACCAGATCGAGGCGCAGAACAAGCAGTACCTCGCATGGCGCGCCTGCATGGTCGACCACGGCTGGAAGATCCCCGAGCCCAAGCCTGACTCGAAGGGACGACTCCTGTCGTTCGGCCCGGACAGCGCCAACGCGCAGCCGCTCCAGGGACCCGGGGGCCAGACCGACCCCTTCGACAGCAGCGACTTCCAGGACTGTGTGAAGCAATCGCAAGCGGAAGACGGGGCGTCGGGCGGCGGATGAGCTCATCGAGGAAGAAGTGGATCGGCGCGGCTGCAGCGGTCGCGCTCATCGTCGTGGGTGCGTTCGTGCTGACGTCTCGCGACAAGGGCAGCGCGTCCGACAAGGACCTCATCATCACTGCGGCGGTCAAGCGCCAGACGCTCCAGGACAAGGTGACCCTCAGCGGCACGCTCGGCCGAGTGGAGCAGCGAAAGGTCAACGCCGTCGCCGAGGGCCGCGTCAGCGCCACTTACCTCGACGACGGGGCAGACGTGCAGCAGGGTCAGGCGATCCTCTCCATCGACGGCCGCGACGCGATCGCCGAGCCGGGCGACTTCCCCTTCTACCGGCCCCTCGACGTCGGCGCGCAGGGACCTGACGTGAAGCAGCTCGAGCAGATCCTCGCTGCCGCCGGCTACAACCCCGGTCCGGTCGACGAGCTCTACACCGAGCAGACGCGGTTCGCACTGGCGCAGTGGCAGGCCGACCACAACTACCCCGGTGCGAGCTCGCAGTCCGCGAAGACGGTGACGGTGAGCCTGCAACCGAACGGCAACGGCTACAAGGTCGGTCCGCAGAACACGGCGGCGATCACCATCGGACCCGATCTCGGCACACCCTCCGGGCCTGTCGGTCGATCCGGGCTCCGCGCGGCGCCCCGCCAGACAGGTGGAGGCCTGCCCCGGCTGTCCATCCGTGCCGTGAACACCAAGACGCAGGAGGGCGCGCCCGCGCAGTTCGTCGTCGAGGTCGATCGTGACCTCGACCAGAACATCGCGTTCACCGTCCAGATCAGTGGCGCCGCAACGGCGTCGGACGTGGTCGTGCCCGAAGGCAAGATCACGTTCCCCGCGGGCGTGCGGTCGGTGCCACTCAACATCCAGACGATCGCGGACGGCGAGGAAGAGCCCGACGAGGATCTCACCGTCACGCTCGTGGACGGCGACGGGTACGACCTCGGTGACCAACCGAGCGCGACCACCACGATCGTCTCGGGCGACCTCCCCGAGGTCACGATCACCGGCGGGGCCACGGTCGTCGAAGGTGGGAAGGTCACCCTCGCGATCAGCGGCGGCGGTGCGGGCGGCGACGTGCAGGTGCCGTTGACGATCACGGGCACAGCGACCTCTGCGCTCGACTACACGCCGATCACGCCGGTCGTGACGCTCAACGGAGGGTCGAGCGCGACGATCGACGTCCAGACCCTCACCGACTCGATCATCGAGCCGGACGAGACGATCATCGTGAGCATCGGCCAGTCGCCGAACTACAAGATCGGGAAGATCTCGTCGGCGGTCATCACCATCCAAGGCTCGACGGGTGACGCTGCGAAGCCGACGCTCACGCTGTCTCCGCTCGCCACGTCGGTGAGCGAAGGCAGCCCGATGAACTTCAGCCTGAGCGCGAGCAGCTCGGTCGCGGCCGACGTCGAGCTGAAGCTGCAGTTCAGTGGCACCGCGACGAACGGCATCGACTACGTGCAGCCCGCGGGCCGTCTCGTGCTCCCTGCCGGCCAATCGTCGATGCAGATCTCCGTGCCCACCGTGCAGGACGACACGGTCGAGCCGGACGAGACCGTCACGGTCACGCTCGCGCCCAGCAACCTGTACAACATCGGTAGCCCCGCGGGCGGCACTGTCACGATCCAATCCGAGGACCTGCCCGAGCTGAACCTCGAGGGCGGCAGTGCCCGCGTGCTCGGGGGGTCGGCGTCTCGTCTCGCCATCGTGGCCGACCAACCGATGTCCGAAGACACCACGGTGAACTACTCGGTGCAGGGCAGCGCGCAGCCGGGACAGGACTTCCAGCCGCTCACGGGCACGG
This sequence comes from Acidimicrobiales bacterium, assembly GCA_035497855.1. Lineage (GTDB taxonomy): Bacteria > Actinomycetota > Acidimicrobiia > Acidimicrobiales > DATKAS01 > DATKAS01. The sequence goes on along the minus strand of DATKAS010000061.1, from coordinate 5,023 downwards.
TCGTCATGCACAAGGGGCAGTCGTCGGTCGGCGTCTCGGTGCTGACCGTGAACGAGAACGTCACGTTCCACCCGATGGACATGATCGTCGGCACGTGGCCCACGCGGCTCGGCCAGATGATCGTCGACGAAGGGCAGTTCGTGCCCTCGGGAACCGCGCTGTTCTCCCTCACCGACTCGGGATTCACCGTCACGCTGAAGGCGACTGCGTCGGACCGCACGAAGCTGAAGGTCGGCCAGCAGGTCACCGCGACGCTCGTCGGGGGCACCGAGACCGCACAGGGCACGATCTCCCAGCTGGACGAGAACGCCACGGTGAACAAGGACACCGGCGAGCAGTCGTACGAGGGCAAGGTCGAGCTGCAAGGTGATCTCGGTGCCGCCGACGGCGCGCTCGTCACGCTCGACGTCGTGATCCAAGAGAAGACCGACGTGCTCACCGTGCCGATCGCGGCGGTGAAGCAGAACGGTCAAGGTCAGGACGTGGTGCGGGTCATCGACCTCGATCACGGTGGCAAGGTCACCGAGGTGCCGGTTACGACCGGCCTCAGCGAGGGCAGCTTCATCGAGGTCACGCAGGGGCTGAAGGGCGACGAGGTCGTGATCGTCGAAGTCGACACGCCCAAGCCCTGACCCGATGAGCGCGCTCCTCGAGCTCGAAGGTGTCACCCGCACCTACGGCGTCGAAGTGCTCGTCCACGCGCTGCGCGACGTGTCGCTCACGATCTCGGCGGGCGACTTCGTGTCGATCGTGGGCCCGTCGGGATCGGGCAAGTCCACGATGCTCGGGCTGCTCGGCTGCCTCGACCTGCCGACCGAGGGCGTCATCCGGGTCGGCGGCGTCGACGTCACGACGCTCGACGACGCGAACCGCTCGAAGCTGCGCGGGCAGTCGATCGGGTTCGTGTTCCAACAGTTCCACCTCATCCCGCACCTGACCGCGCTCGGCAACGTCGAGACCGCGCTGCTGTACCGCGACATCCGCCCCTCGGCGCGACGGGACAGGGCGATGCAAGCGCTCGACCTCGTCGGCCTCGGGCCGCGCGCCAATCACCGGCCCGTGCAGATGTCCGGCGGCGAGCAGCAGCGGGTCGCCATCGCGCGCGCGATCGTCACCGATCCGTTGATGATCCTCGCCGACGAGCCGACGGGCGCGCTCGACTCGACGAACGCAGCGCACGTGATCGAGATCTTCAAGGAATTGCAGTCTCCCGAGCGCGCGGTCGTGATCGTCACGCACGACCCCGGCGTGGCGGCGACGGCAAACCGCAAGATCTCGATGCGCGACGGGCAGATCGTCGGGGACGAGTCGTGAGTGGCTTTCGCGACCTGCTGACCGTCGCGTGGGCGGGCCTCACGGCCCGCGTGGTCCGCACGTTCCTCATCATGTTGGGGCCGATCGTGGGCGTGGCCGCGATGGTCGGCGCGGTCGGCCTGACCGAGAGCGCGAAGGGCGACCTGAAGCTGAAGCTGTCGCAGCTCGGCACCTCGCTGATCGTGGCGAAGGCGGGCGGCTCGTTCGGCGAGCAGAACCCGACGCTTCCCGACGACGTCGTGGATCGCGTCGAGCGCGTCGGCTCCGTCACCGGCGCGTCTGCCGTCGCGGAGATCAACGGCGTGGTGTCGATCCCCTACCAAGGTGCGGCCGACTACTTCCAGGCGTTCCCCGTGCCGGTGCTCGCGGCCGACACGAACCTCCCGCGTGTGCTGCAGGTGCCCGTCGTCGAAGGGCGATGGTTCGGCCAGGCGGACCTCGGCAGCAAGGTGCACGCCGCGGTCATCGGGAAGCAGCTCGCGCAGCAATACGGGTTCCTGCGCGGTGAGGCGCGCACGATCCGCCTCAACGGCCTCGACTACGGCGTCGTCGGGGTGCTCGGCGACGTCGAGCTCGATCCTGGCCTGAGCAACGCGGTGTTCATCACGCTCGACTCGGCGAAGTCGGACTTCGGCGCGAAGGGCGACCCGACGAAGGTGTACATCAGGAGCAAGGACGGCACGACGCCACAGACGGCGACGATGATCCCGACCGCGATCGCGCTCGGCGGCACCGACGAGGTCGCGGTCGACGTGCCGAGCGACGCGCTGAAGGCGAGCGCGCAAGCCGACAAGACCCTGCAGCAGACCGCGTTGTTCGCGGGCTTGCTCGCGCTCGCGGTGGGAGGCCTCGGCATCGCGAACGTGATGTCGATCTCGGTCATCCAGCGATCGTCCGAGATCGGCATCAGGCGCGCCCTCGGTCACACGCGGAGCACGATCGCCGCGCAGTTCCTTCTCGAAGCGCTGTTCGTCGGTCTGCTCGGTGGGCTGATCGGCGCCGCGCTCGGTGTCGCGATCGTGCGCGCGATCTCCGCGCTCGCGGGCTGGGTCGTCGTCATCGACTACGGACGCATGCCTTTGTGGATCGGCCTCGCTGTTGCGGTGTCGGTCGTCGCGGGCCTGTATCCCTCGGCGAAGGCGGCACGTCTCGAACCGCTGGAGACCCTCCGTCTCGGCTGACTCGCGCTGAGCGTGATGGTGTCGTTACCGTCACGTTCTTGAACCTTGCAAGCATCCCGATTTACTCTCGCCGTGGTGCCTCCATCGCACCCACCACACCGGGGGCTCCGCAGTGGGTCGCCGCTCACCCCACCCCAACGGGCGGCGACCCACGAACCCCGGTGTGCTTTGCTGCTGGCATGGACGTGCTCGCGGCGATCACTCTGCGCCGGTCGACCGGAAGGCTGGTCCCGCCCGGCCCGAACCCCGAGCAGCTCTCGACGATCCTCGACGCGGCGGCGTGCGCGCCCGACCACGGCACCCTTCGGCCCTGGCGGTTCGTCGTGCTCGAAGGCGATGCCAAGGACGAGTTCGGCGCCGTGCTCGCTGCGGCCTACCGGGAGCAGTGCACGACCGAAGGCGTCGAGCCCGTGCCCGCCAAATCGGACAAGGAGCGCACGAAGCTCGGCCGCGCACCGACTGTCGTGCTGGTCGCCGTCGAGCCGCAGCCCGGCACGATCCCGACCATCGAACAGGTGAGCGCGGTGGCGGCGGCGACCCAGAACATGTTGCTGGCCGCGACCGCACTCGGCATCGGCTCGATGTGGCGGACGGGCGACACGGCCTACCACCCCCGCGTGCGTGAGGCCGTCGGGCTGTCCGAGAGCGCGCTCGTGCTCGGCTTCGTCTACCTCGGCACCGCGCCCGAGGGAGCGCTCGAGCAAGAACGCCCCACTCGCACCGCGGCAGGCACGATCCTCACGCCAGGTGCGCGACTTCGTTGAAGGAACGCAGCACCGGACCTCTGGGGCCGATCGCGATGCGAGAGATCGCGGCCTGATCCAGGTGCGTGCGCCACGCGACCTCGGGACCGACCCCGAGCGCCCACGCCACCGCGGCCTTGATCGGGGACACATGGCTCACGACGACGACGGCGCCGTCTCTCGCTTCCTCCCGCAGGTCCTCACACCCTTCGTGCACGCGGCGCGTGAGCTGCGCGATGGACTCTCCGCCAGGAGGCGCGAAGTCCACGTCTGATCGCCATCGTGCCCAGGTCGCGTCGGGCACTTGCGTGACCGGCACGCCGTCGAAGTCGCCGTAGTCCAGCTCGGTCCAGCGCTCGTCGATGTCGACGGGCAACCCGAACATCTCCGCGGTCTCGACAGCACGACGCAGCGGGCTCGACACCACACGGTCGACAGGACCGACCGCGCGCGCGGCGCGGCCCGCCTGCTCCACGCCGAGCAGGTCGAGCGGTGGATCGAGCCGGCCGAGGAGAAGTCCGGCTGCGTTCGCCTCGGTACGCCCGTGGCGCACGACGATCAGCACGGTCAGGTGCGAACCACGATGCGCCCGCACGGCTCGCAGAACACGAGCGTGTCAGGAGGTTCCCGCCGGATCCGCTCGACCTCCATCGCGGCGAGCGTCGTGTGGCAGCCCGTGCAGGTCGTACCGACGAGCTCGCTGACCGCGACACCGTCGAGCCGCGACCGGAGCCGCTCGTACTGCTTCATGATCGCTTCGGGGATGACGCTCGCCTCGGAGGCCCGCTGTGCCTCGGCCAGCGTCAGCTCCGCGACGACCTGCGCCTCGGCCTCGTCGAGTCGCTCCTTCGCCACGGCTCGCCGCTCCACGAGGTCGCGCTGCTGATCGGACAGCAGCGTCGCTTGGGCGGTGACCGGTTCTGCGAGCTCCATGATCTCGAGGAGCTCGTCTTCCAACGTGCCCTGACGGCGTCGCAGTGACTCCCCTTCCTCCATCAGCGCTTGCAGCTCGCGTGGGATGGTGCCGGCCGACATCTTCTTGTCGACCGCGGCGCGCTTGTCTTCGATCGATGCCACCTCGTCTTCGAGCCGACGTTGGCTGCGCGAGAGGTCGGTCTGGCGGCTCACGGTCTTCTCCAGATCCGCGTTGAGGTCGGCGAGCGTCTTGTCGAGCGCCTGGAGGTCCGCGCGCTCGGGGAGGTGCGCGCGGCGATGCCGGAGCTGATCGAGCCGAGTGTCCGAACGTTGGAGTGCGAGCAGATCGGTCTGGACGGTCACGGCGCGATTGTCGTCGGCGGGCCACCGTTCTGCGGCACGAGGACCGGGAACGTGGCGGTGATCGACGGATCGTCACCGGCACCCGTGGGCTCCTGCTCCGCTGCCCCCGTGTCAGGAGGCGCAGTGGTCGGGCCGCTGGTGTTCGGTCTGATCGTGGCGAGCCTTCCGCAGCTCATCACGATGTAGTTCGTCGGCACGGAAGGCACCGGTCGGTTCCGCGGCAACGTCGTCGTGGTGAGCGCCGGATCGATCGTCGTCGTCGTGGTGGACGTCGTGGTCGTCGTCCGCCCCGAGCCGATCGTGGTCGTCGTGGTCGACGGCCCGAAGCCGACGTTCTGCGGTTGCTCGTAGCCACACTCCACGTAGGGCAGGTACAGCCGCGCCGGCTTCCGGTCGGGCAGCTCCGGCGGGTCGCCGAACTGCACGACGGGCTGACCTTCGAGCGCGTTCTGCATGAACTCGTGCCACACCTTCGCCGGGTACGACCCGCCGGTCACGTTGATGCCG
>DATKAS010000060.1:0-3010 GCA_035497855.1 Acidimicrobiales bacterium | reverse complement strand
GTGATCATGGCCAAGAAGAGGATCTGACCGATGCATCCCATCACTACCTTTCACTACCTGGTTCTGAGCGCGGCCCTGCTTCTCATCGGCACGGTGGGAGTGCTGACGCGGCGGAACATCGTGATCATCCTGATGTCGATCGAGCTCATTCTGAACGCCGTGAACATCAACTTGATCGCGTTCTCGCTGAACAACGGCAGCGACGTGAACGGCATGGTGTTCGCGCTTTTCATCATCGCTGTCGCAGCCGCTGAAGTCGGCGTCGGCCTCGCGATGGTGCTCCTCATCTACCGGAACCGGCGCAGCATCGCGCTGAGCGAGCTCGACGCGATGAAGGGCTGAGCCATGTGGTTCATGCAGCACGCGTGGCTGATCCCCCTCATCCCGGCGGTCTCCTTCTGGTTGATCCTGTTCTTCGGCAAGCGCTTGCCGTTCAAGGGAGCCGAGATCGGCGTCACTGCGATCTCGGCGTCGTTCGTGCTGGCGCTGTGCACCGCGTACCAGTGGATCCAGCGAGTCGACGATGCGAAGAGCGCGAACGAGGGCTTGCTCGGCGCGTTCGGTCGGTCCGTCATCACGCCGCTCGCCGAGGAGCACAGACCAGTCGTCGCTCCGGTCATCAAGTCCGTCAGCTGGTTCGACATCGGCGGGGTCAAGTGGCCGATCGGCTCCCAGGTCGACGGGCTCGTTGCCGCGATGGTCGTGATGGTCACGATCGTCTCGCTGCTCGTGCACATCTTCTCGCTCGAGTACATGCGCGGCGACCGCCGGTTCACGCACTTCTTCGCCGCGCTCAGCCTCTTCACCTGCGGGATGCTCACGCTCGTCACGTCCGTGAGCACGATCCAGATGATCCTCGGCTGGGAGATCATGGGCCTCTGCTCGTTCATGCTCATCGGGCACTGGTGGGAGGAGTACCCGAACGCCCGAGCCGCGCTGAAGGCCTTCTTCACCACGCGCACGGGTGACATCGGCTTGCTCGTCGGTGTGTCGATCGTCTTCTTCGGCACCGGGACGTTCAGCATCATCGAGACGAACACGAAGATCGTCGACGGGCAGGTGTCGCACCTCCTGTTGCTCATGGGAGCGATCGCGCTGTTCGTGGCGGTGATCGGCAAGAGCGGCCAGTTCCCGCTGCACACGTGGCTCCCCGACGCGATGGCCGGCCCGACGCCCGTGTCGGCTCTCATCCACGCGGCGACGATGGTCGTTGCCGGCGTGTACCTCGTCGCCCGCCTCTATCCGGTGTTCTTCGAGGGCTTCAAGATCTCGTCCGGGGGCATGAACCCCATGGCCATCATCGGCGGCGTCACGATCCTGATAGCCGCGGCCTTGGCGTTCGTGCAGAACGACATCAAGAAGGTGCTCGCGTACTCGACCGTCAGCCAGCTCGGCTACATGGTCATGGCGCTCGGCGTCGGGGCCTGGACCGCCGGCGTGTTCCACATCTTCACGCACGCCTTCTTCAAAGCCCTCTTGTTCCTCGCCGCCGGTTCGGTGAGCCACTCCGGCAGCCACCACTCCTTCGACATGAAGAAGGACATGGGCGGCTTGCGGAAGTACATGCCGATCACGTTCTGGACGTTCATCATCGGCACGCTCGCGTTGGTCGGCTTCTTCCCGTTCGCGGGCTTCTGGTCGAAGGACGAGATCCTGGCGAACGCCGACTCGCACGGCTTCGTGTGGTTCATGGTCATCGGGTTCATCGGTGCGTTCATGACCGCGGCCTACATGACCCGCTGCGTCTACCTCACGTTCTTCGGTGAGTACCGGGGCGGCCACTCACACGAAGGTGAGCTCGAGCACGACACCCACGTGACGGCCCACGAGGTCGAAGTCGAGCATGCGGAAGAGCTCGCGCATGCCGGACCGCACGAGTCGGGGCCGCTCCTCACGGTTCCGCTCATCATCCTCGCGGTGCTCTCGACGGTGGCGGGCTTCCTCAACTGGGCGGCATGGCCGTTCCACAGCGAGAAGTTCAGCGAATGGTTCGAGCCGTCGACCGGCCAGCCCGACCTCGAGCACGCCACCTTCGCCTACGGCAAAGCCGCACTCTCGCTCTTCCTCGTGATCTGCGCGATCGCGTTCGTCTCCTACTTGATGGCGAACGACTTCGCGTTCCTCAAGAACCTGACCCGGCGCAGCAAGGTCGCGCGGGCGGGCTACGTGTTCCTCGTCAACAAGTACTACCTCGACTACTTGTACGAGAACATCATCGTCGCCGCGATAAGCGGGCCGATTGCTCGCGCGAACTACTGGTTCAACCAGAACGTCATCGATGCCGTCGTCAACCGCACGGCTTCCACGACGCGCGAGGTCGGCAACTTCGTGTATCGCCGCGTCGATCAGGGTGTCGTCGACCGCGGCATCAACGGCGCGGGCGAGGCGGCAGAGGGAGCCGGCGGCGTCCTGCGATTGCTGCAGTCAGGAAAGGTCCAGCAGTACGGCGCGCTCTTGTTCGGCGCTGCCGCCCTGGGGGCGCTGGCCCTCGTGATCATCGTCTAGGAGCTCGGGAGCAATGAACTTCGACAGCTGGGCACTCAGCCTTGCGGTGTTCCTGCCAGGGGTGGGAGCGCTCGTGATGCTGTTCATCCCGAAGCAGCAGGAGCTCGCGCTCAAGGTCACCGCGCTCGTCGCCGCGCTCGCCTCGCTCGGCATCGGCATCTACCTGCTGGCCGCGTTCGACTACGACCGCTCCGGCGAGCTGCAGTTCACGGTCGACAAGCAGTGGATCCCTGTGATCCACAGCCGGTACATCCTCGGTCTCGACGGCATCTCGCTGCCCCTGCTGATCCTGTCGATGGTCATCGTCGTGTTGTGCCTCATCTACTCGTGGGACCACATCCCCGAGCCGGGCAACCTCAAGGCATTCTTCATCCTGATCTTGGTGCTCGAGATCGGCATGAACGGCACGTTCGTCGCGCAGGACCTCATCCTGTTCTTCGTCTTCTTCGAGGTCGTGCTGCTCCCGATGTACTTCATGATCGGCGTCTGGGGCGGCGAGCAACGC
>DATKAS010000059.1:0-5502 GCA_035497855.1 Acidimicrobiales bacterium | reverse complement strand
CGTCTGCTTGATCCCGACCACGATCGGCGGTCTGCTGTCGGCCATCGGCATCGCGGGGATGGATCGCCTCGTGCAGCGCAACGTCTTGGCCATGTCGGGTCGTGCCGTGGAGGCGGCCGGCGACGTGTCCACGTTGCTCCTCGACAAGACCGGGACCATCACGATCGGGAACCGCCGCGCGACCGAGCTGATCGCGGTGCACGACGTAAGGGTCGACGAGCTCGCCGGCGCGGCACTGTTGGCCAGCTTGGCCGACGAGACCCCCGAGGGACGCTCGATCGTGGAGCTCTGCGTGACGGACTACGGCGTCGGTCCGGTGCAGCCGGAAGACGCCGCGCTGGTGCCGTTCTCGGCTGAGACCCGCATGTCGGGCGTCGACATGCTCGAGTCCGGTCGCGAAGTCCGCAAGGGCGCGGCTGATGCGGTCCGCCGCTACGTGATCGAACGAGGCGGGACCGTGCCGCCCGAGCTGACCGAGTTCGTCGAGTCGATCTCGAAGGAGGGCGGCACGCCGCTGGTCGTCGCGGACGGCGCTCGCATCCTCGGCGTCATCCGGCTCAAGGACATCGTCAAGACGGGGCTCCGTGAGCGCTTCGACGAGCTGCGCCGGCTCGGGATCCGCACGGTGATGATCACCGGCGACAACCCGCTCACGGCAGCAGCGATCGCACACGAGGCCGGAGTCGACGCGTTCCTCGCCGAGGCGACGCCGGAGGAGAAGCTCAGGCTCATCCGTCACGAGCAGCGCGGAGGAAACCTCGTCGCGATGACCGGCGATGGCACGAATGACGCGCCGGCGCTCGCGCAGGCCGACGTCGGCGTTGCCATGAACACGGGAACCCAGGCGGCTCGCGAGGCCGGCAACATGGTCGACCTCGATTCGGATCCGACGAAGCTCATCGAGATCGTCGAGATCGGCAAGCAGCTGTTGATCACCCGGGGCTCGCTCACGACGTTCTCGATCGCGAACGACGTGGCGAAGTACTTCGCCATCATCCCGGCGATGTTCTCCGGGCTGCTGCCCGCTCTCGATCGGCTCAACGTGATGAACCTCGAGACGCCTCGTTCGGCGATCCTGTCTGCGGTCATCTTCAACGCGATCATCATCGTGCTGCTCGTGCCGCTGGCGTTGCGGGGTGTGAAGTTCGTCGCCCTCACGGCGACGGAGGTGCTGAAGCGGAACTTGCTGCTCTACGGCGTGGGTGGGCTGATCGCTCCCTTCGTGGGCATCAAGCTGATCGACATGTTCATCTCGGCTCTCGGAGTGAAGTGATGCGACGACAGATGATGCCTGCGGTGATAGCGATCGCGCTCTTCACCGTGCTCACGCTTGCGTACAGCTTCGGAACGACCTTGGTCGACGAGGTGCTCTTCCGTCACAAGTCGGATGGTTCGTTCGTGAAGGCCGCCGATGGTCAGATCGTCGGCTCGTCGCTCATCGGACAGGAGTTCACGGGGACGCAGTACTTCCACCCGCGTCCCGCTGCAGACGGCTATGCGAGCGGACCTGACTACAGCTACGGATCGAATTACGGCCCGACGAACGAGACGTTCCTCTACGGCGCCGACGATCCCGCGACACCGAACGTGGACGAGTCGAAGACGACCGGGGTGGACGACCTCGTTCGGCTGTACCGAGAGGAGAACGGCTTGGACGAGCAAGTGCCCGTCCCCGTCGATGCTGTGACCGCCTCGGGGAGCGGGCTCGACCCTGGCATCTCGGTGGCCAACGCCAAGCTGCAGGCGCGGCGGGTGGCCGACGCTCGACATCTCTCGGTGGATGAGGTGCTCGGTTTGATCCGTGCCAACACCGACAAGCGGACGCTCGGGTTCCTCGGCGAGCCCGCCGTGAACGTCCTTCGTCTCAACCTCGCGCTCGATTCGCTCGGCCACTGAGGGCACGCGATCACAGAGGCTGACGTCGACGAGATCACTGGCCGATGCGACCGTCGATCCGCTCGCGGAGCAGGTCGACATGGCCCATGTGGCGGGCGTATTCCTGGATCGCTCCGATGAGCACCTCGCGAAGCGAGATCGACCCACCTCCGCTGCCGTGCTGGTTCAGCGGATCGTCGCCGGTGACGTCGAGGCTCGGCGCTGATTCCACGAAGCGCGTCGCGAACTCGACTTCCGCACGCCACGAGGCCCAGGCTTCGGTGACGACGTCCCGGTCGGCAACGGCACCGTCGAAGTCACCGTCACGATCGGTCGGCGAGCAGTAGAGCCGAGGAGCGTCTTCTCCGGCCATCATCACTCTGAACGTTCCTCGCTCCATCTCGGCCAGATGCCGCACGATGCCGAGCAACGACATCGTGGATGGCTCGACGGAGCGTCGAGCCATCTGCTCGGCGTCGAGCCCAGCGCACTTCAGCTCCAAGGTGAGGCGCTGACACCGCAGCGCTTCGACGAGCGTGGTGCGCTCGTCGCCCAGCGTCGGCCCGTTCTCGCGGGGGTCGTCATCGGAGGGCATGCCGTCCTCGGTGAACATGTCGGCTCGCCGCGTTGTAGCCATCGCCGCGATCATCGCAGCGCGCGTGCGCGTGCCGTGCGAGATTTGGACGGCGTCGAGAGGACAACCAGATGGCGACCTATCGCAACCGGTTCGGCCCGCACAACCCCGAAGAGACGTATCTGCCTCATGCGCACGCGGAGCAGCTCGCCGACCTCGGTGAGGTGCAGATGAACTACGCGACGGCTGGTGATTCGTCGAAGCCCGCGCTGCTGCTCATCCCGGGCCAGACGGAGTCGTGGTGGGGATACGAGCAGGCGCTCCCGATGCTCGCCGAGCACTTCCAGGCCTACGCGGTCGACCTGCGTGGTCAGGGGCGATCGACGCGCACGCCGGGCCGCTACACGCTCGACAACATGGGAAACGACCTCGTGCGCTTCATGGACGTGGTGATCGGGCGACCGACGGTCGTGAGCGGCCTGTCTTCAGGGGGCGTGCTCTCCGCGTGGCTGTCGGCGTACGCGAAGCCGGGCCAGGTCGTCGCCGCGCACTATGAAGACCCTCCGCTGTTCTCGTCCGAGGTGCGGCCGGCGACAGGCCAAGCCATGAGCCAGGCCATCGGTCCGATGTTCCGGCTCTGGAGCACCTTCCTCGGCGACCAATGGAGCATCGGCGATTGGGACGGCCTTCGCGCCGCGGGGCCCGATCAGCTCCCGGCGTGGCTGCAGATGCTGTTCACCCCGTCGGACGAGCCGCCGCAGAACCTCAAGGAGTACGACCCGGAGTGGGGCCGAGCCTTCTGGACGGGGACGGTCGCAGCTTCGTGTGACCACGAACGGATGCTTCGTGCCGTGCAGGTGCCGGTGCTCCTCACGCACCACTTCCGGCACGTGGACGAGGAGGGCGGGTTCCTCATGGGAGCGCTCTCAGATCTCCAGGCGAAGCGCGTCCTCGCGCTGCTCGGCGAGGCGGGTGTCCCTGTCGACTACCGGTCCTTCCCGCAGATGGGCCACTCGATGCACGGCCAAGACCCACGGCTGTACACCGACACGGTCGTCGACTGGGCGACGAAGGTGCTCGACTGATCTCGAGGTCGCCGGCTGTGAAACAGTGAGCGGCGTGAACGGACCCATCGTTGTCGGCACGGACGGATCAGAGACAGCGACGGTCGCGGTGCGCACCGCGACGGCGCTCGCCAAAACCTTTGGCCAGGCACTGCACGTCGTCTGCGCGTACCAGGACCGGTCCGCGGCCGACGGGCTCGCGCTCACCGCTGGCGTCGCGCCCCCGGCGATGGACCTCAGCTGGGTCGAGGACGTGCTGCGCACGGCGGCCGCCGAAGTGCGGCAGTCAGAGGTCGAGGTGTACACGCACGCTCAGGTCGGCAATGCCGCCGAGGCGATCCTGGATGTCGCCGACTCGGTGAATGCCGACCTCATCGTCGTCGGCAACCGCGGGATCAGCTCGAAGTCGCGGTTCATCCTCGGCAACGTGCCGAGCCGCGTCGTGCATCACGCGACGTGCTCGACCTATGTCGTCAACACCAAGCAGCGCTAGCGGAGCATCGCGGCGAACAACGCCGCCGCCGCGTCGACGCCCTTCTCGTCGTTCGTCGCGACGAGATCGAGCAGCAGCCCGCGCGTGACCGCGAGGCTCAGCCGCGCCACGGCGGGATCGACCCGCCCGCCGCTGCGGGCGTCGATCGCCGCGAGCCAGCCGTCGACTGCGCCCGGGATCATGCGAGCGAACGGCTCCTCGCCCTGCGCGGCGCGCGCGTAGCACTCGAAGAACAATCGCTCGAACGGGCGCACCTCGGGCCGGCGCAGGTCCGCCCAAGCCGCCGCGATCGCCTGGCCCTGATCGTGCGGCAAGTCAGCGAGCTGCGCGGTCTGGCGACGCTCGACTTCTTCGACGATCTCGAGCAAGAGCTCGTCGCGCGAGCCGAAGTAGTGCAGGAGCATCCGATGGCTGGTGCCGACGGCATCGGCGACCTCGCGCAACGACCGGCCACCGATGCCGCCCTCGGCGTAGGCGTCGATCAGTGCATCGAGCAGCTCGGCTCGACGATGTTCGTCAGGCCGACGCGGCATCCGCTCGCGTCACCTGCTCGCTTCGCGTCTTGAGGCCGTTTCCTTCGAGCTCGAGGTAGCGCCGCGTCATTCGTCGTGTGAGCGCGCCCACGATCACACCGATCAGGCCACGCTGTTCGATCGTCTGGCGCACGGCTGTGTGCCCGGGATCGATCGTCGTGACTTCGTGCCTCGCGAGCGTCGTCGCGCCGGGCGACTTCTGACGCCAGGTCCAAGAGACGCCGGGCTCGACCTCGGTCACTGCCCAGACGACCTTGGGCATCCGCGGCTGCTTGATCTCGAACCGCTTGCCCACAGCGATGCCCGGACCGTCGAGGGCGACGATCCGCGTGACGGACGCGGTCCAGTCGGCCCAGTGCTCGACGTCCACGAAGACGTCCCAGACGGTCGACGCTGGCGCGTCGATGATGATGCTTCCTTCGGTGTTCATGTACCGTATGGTACATAAACGATCCGCGGATGTCCACGGGGGCTACGGGATAAGTTCCGCGCGCGATGACGTACGCGGGGAGCCGGCGCATCGTCGATGCCGACAGCCATCTGATGGAGTGGCCGGGGTTTCTGAGCGATCACGTCGATCCGGCGCTGCGCGATCGCCTGCCGAACATCGAAGCCGTGATGGTCGCGAACGGCGTCGACCCCACCCGGTGGCAGCACTCCGAGGAGGAGCGGGCGAGCCTCGTCGACCTCGGTGACGACCTCGTGCGGCGCGGCCCGAAGTGGCATGCAGCGCTCGGCGCTGTCGATCCGTCGGAGCGGAGTCGAGCACTCGACCTGCTCGGCTTCGAGCATCAGGTCGTGTACTCGTCGTTCTGCGCGCCTCTGTTCGAGCTCGATGACCCCGACCTGCGCTACGGCGCGTATCGCGCGCACAACCGCGCGATGGCTGGCTTCTGTGACGCCGACAAGCGCCTTCACGGGGTCGCGATCTGCGACCTCGACGAACCGGACCGTTCACTCGTC
>DATKAS010000058.1:0-6953 GCA_035497855.1 Acidimicrobiales bacterium | reverse complement strand
CCGTGGATGGGTCGCAACGCGATCCATCGGCTCGGGCCGGTGCTCGACCGGCTCGCGGCATACGTGGAGCGGCGCCCCGTGATCGACGGGTGCGAGTACCGCGAGGCCGTGCAGGCGGTGCTCGTCGACGGTGGTGTCGCTGGCAACGTCGTGCCCGACCGAGCTCGCTTGCGGGTGAACCATCGGTTCGCCCCTGACCGCACTGCGGCGGAGGCCGCGGCGGCCTTGCGCGAGCTCCTGATGGACGATCCGGAGGAGGGTGACTCGTTCGAGATCGTCGATTGCGCACCCGGCGCGCCACCGTCGCTCATGCACCCGCTGCTGCGCGCGCTGATCGAACGCAACCACCTCGACGTGCGGGCGAAGCTCGGCTGGACCGACGTCGCCCGCTTCGCCGAGCACGGCATCCCCGCCGCGAACTTCGGTCCCGGAGACGCGACCCTCGCGCACACCCGCGAGGAGCACGTTCGGCGCGAACCGATCGAGTCGACGTACGCGGCGCTCCGCGATCTCGTGACGGGCGCGGTCCTGTGATCGAGAGCGGTACGTGGACCGTGCTGTTCACCGACATCGTCGGCTCCACCGAGCTGCGATCGACCCTCGGGGACGACGCGGCGGACGCGCTCTTCAGCACCATCGACGCAGCGATCGTCGACGCGGTCGAGCGCAACCAGGGTGTGCGTGTGAAGGGGACCGGCGACGGGCACATGGCAGCGTTCCGGGGAGCGGCCGACGCGATCGGCGCGGCAGTCGCGATCCAGCAGGCCGTTGCTCGAGCTGACGAGGTCGCGCTGCGCGTCGGCATCAGCGCAGGCGACGCACGGGCCGACGGCGACGATCTGTTCGGCACGCCTGTGGTCGAGGCCGCGCGCCTCTGCAGCGCAGCGGAGGGCGGTCAGATCGTCGTGGCCGCGCTCGTCAAGCTGCTCGCCGGCACCCGCGGTGGCCACGACTTCGAGCCGATCGGTGCGCTGACGCTGAAGGGTCTCTCCGAGCCGGTGGAGGCCTGCCTCGTCCGATGGGCGCCGGCCGAGAACGCGAGCGGTCTTCCTGGCTTGCCGCTTCCACCCCCGCTCGAACCCTCCGAGCAGTTTGCGTTCGTCGGCCGCGGCGTGGAGCTCGACCAGCTCATCGCCGCGTGGAAGGCGGTGACCGGCCCCGACCCGCGTGCCCGTCTCGTCCTCGTGTCAGGCGAACCCGGCATCGGCAAGACGCGACTCGCGGCGCAGCTCGCTCGCGGCCTCCACCACGAGGGTGCTGTGGTGCTCCTCGGGCGGTGCGAGGAAGAGCTCGGCGTGCCCTATCAGCCGCTCGTGGAGGCGCTTCGGTTCACGGTCGATCACGTCGACCCGGCGACGCTGCCCACAGTGCTCGGCAGAGGCCGCGGTGAGCTCGTGCGGCTTCTGCCCGAGATCGCGTCGTTGCCGCTGGTGCCTCCGCCGACGCGCTCCGATCCCGAGACCGAGCGCTACCGGCTGTTCGACGCGGTCGTCGAGTGGCTCGTGGCGATGAGCGAGGAGCGACCGGTGCTCCTCGTCGTCGACGACCTGCATTGGGCGGGTCGCCCGACGCTCCTCCTGCTCCGCCACATCGTGTCGGCGATGCCGTCGATGCGGGTCCTGATCATCGGCACCTATCGGGACACCGAGCTGCAACGTGGCTTCCCGCTCTCCGAGATGCTTGCCGACCTTCGCAGGGTGGAGCAGGTCGAGCGCGTCTCGTTGCACGGTCTCAGCACCGACGAGATCGTCGACTTCTTCGAATGGACATCGGGACAGAAGCAAGGTCGCCGGGGACGTGACCTCGCGCGGGTGATGCGTGACGAGACCGAGGGCAACCCGTTCTTCATCGGTGAGATCCTGCGTCACCTCACCGAGACGGGCGTGCTCTACCAGCAGGAAGGTGGTCGCTGGACGACTTCGATGCCGGCCAACCTCCTCGGTCTCCCCGAAGGGGTGCGCGAGGTCGTCGGTCGGCGGCTCGGCAGGCTCAGCGCAAACGCGAACGAGGTGCTGCGAGTCGCGTCTGTGATCGGTCGGGAGTTCGACCTGGAGGTGCTGCTGCCGGCCACGTCGCTCCCTGAGAACGAGGTGTTGATCGCGCTCGGCTCCGCGGTGGAAGTCCGGCTCGTCGACGAGGTGAGCATCGACCGGTGGCGCTTCTCGCATGCTCTCGTGCGATCCACCCTCTACGACGAGCTGGGCACGAGCCGGCGAGTGCGTCTGCATCGCACGATCGCGGAGATCGTCGAGAAGCTCCGGCCTGACGACCTGTCGGCGCTCGCGCGCCACTTCGGTGAAGCGGCCGTGACAGGCACGCGTGACGAAGCGGTCCGCTACGCGCTCGCCGCGGGTGACCGATCGCTCGCCCAGCTCGCGAACGACGAGGCGGTGACGTTCTACTCGTCGGCGCTCGAGCTGCTGGACCAGGGTGACGCGCGGCTCGCGTCGGTTCTGGCGCGCTTGGGCGACGCGCAACGCCGTGCCGGTGATCCCGCCTATCGCGAGACGCTGCTCGAGGCCGCCCAGCTTGCCCACGCGTCCGGCGACGTGGACACGGAAGTCGCGGCCGCGCTCGCCACCAGCCGTGGCTTCTTCAGCGTCGCCGGCGTGCGCGACGAGGAGCGCATCGCCGCGATCCGGGGCGCGCTCGACTCGGTCGGCGCCGAAGACAGCGTTGCCCGCGCTCATCTGCTCGCCACACTCGGTGGCGAGCTCCTCTTCACGGACGAGATCGCGCAAAGCCATGTGCTGACGCGCGAAGCCGTCGCGATGGCTCGACGCGTCGGCGACGACGCCGTGCTCGCGCGGGCGACCAACTTCTTCACCGCGCAGCAGGCGGACGTCTTCGATCTGCAGGGCATGCTCGCGATGGCGCGCGAGGCGCTGGCGGTCGCCGAGCGGGTCGGAGATCCGGCGCTCGCGGCCATGGCGGCATCGGGCTTGCATGTGCTGGCGTGCCGCGCCGGCGATCGGCGAGAGGCCGACGCCGCCCTCGAGCGGCAGATCGCGCACACCGAGCTCGCCCGCCAGCCCTTGCTCGCATTCGTGCTCGCGAACGCGCTCGCATTCCGTGCGATCGGCGAGGGCCGTCTCGACGAGGGGGAGCGGCTCGCCGACGAGATGGTCGCGCTCGGGTCGGAGTCAGGGCAGCCCGACACGCTCGTCTGGATGTCCGCGCACCTCGGCCTGCTGTGGGAGGAGGGGCGCCGGGTCGAGGAGGCCGAAGCGCTGTACTCCGCAGCGGCGACCGTGCTGCCGACCGCCAACGCGCTGTTGATCCACCTGCTCGCCGAGATCGGGCAGATCGAGCGAGCCCGCGCGCTCTGGCAGGACGCGACCGCTGGCGGCCTTCCCGAGATCCCGCCCGACATGCTCTGGCCCTTCGGGACGACCTCACTTGCCGCCGCCTCGTGGCATCTCGGCGATCCCATGTACGCGGCCGAGCTCACCGCGCAGCTGCGTCGCATCGCCGGCGAGCTCACCTCCTCTGGTGCGGGATTCCACGGCGCCGTCGACCACTACCTCGGGCTGCTCGCCGCGCTACAGGGCGACTACGACCGAGCGGAGGTGTGCTTCGCCGCCGCGGAGCGGCTCGAGGCCGGGATGGATCACGTTCCTCGAGTGTGCCGCACCCAGATGGCGTGGGCCGACACAATCGCCCGCCGTGCGCCGGATGATCCCCGCGAACGGGCCCGAGCGCTCGAGTTGCTCGACCGAGCGATCGCGCTTGCCGCAACTCGCGACCTTCCCGGAACCCACGCACGCGCGTGCGCGCAACGGTCCGCGCTCGCGGACCGCACATGAGGCGCGGCGCAGCCGCACTCGCGTTCGCGGCGGTTCTCGCGGGGTGCGACATCGCCTCGTCTGCATCGGTCACCACGACCAGCGTGCCCGCCATCGTCGACGCCACCGTGGCCACGACGACCGCGCCGCTGGCTCGCCCGCGCGCGCCAACAGGTGACTCGGTCGAGACGATCACCCACGACGGCGTGGATCGTCGGTACCTCCTCCATGTGCCTACCGACCTTCCGGCCGACGCCACGGTGCCCCTCGTGCTCGTCCTGCACGGCGCTGGCGGTGAGCCGGAGGACATCGAAGCGGGCTCGGGCTGGAACGCGCTGGCGGACCAGCGGGGGATGGTCATCGCGTACCCGCAAGGCGACGGTGGTGACTGGAACGCGGGAGCGTGTTGCGGCGTCGCCGTGCGCGAGGGACACGACGACGTCGGCTTCCTCGATGCGCTCATCGACCACCTCGACGGCTTCGCGCAGGTCGATCCCGCCCGCGTCGTGGTCGTCGGCCACTCGAACGGCGGGATGATGGCCTACCGCCTCGCGTGCGATCCCGACGCCAAGGTCTACGGCCTGGCGTCGGTCGCGGGGACGAACATGGCGGGCTGCGAGCCCGCCCACTCGGCGTCGTTCCTCGAGATCCATGGCACCGGGGACCGTGTGGTGCCCTACGGCGGGGGGTCGACACCCGAGAGCGACGCAGCCGGCCTGCCGGCGATGACCCCCGTCGAGCTGTCGGTGCGCTGGATGGTCGATGCGCTCGGCTGCGAGGCCACGCCGCAGGAGGCGACGGCGTCCAAGACGACGACACAGACCTTCTCCGACTGCCGCGAGGGCGCCAAGGTCGGCTTCGTCACGCTGACGGGAGCGGGGCACTCCTGGCCAACGGGTCGGTCGTTCGATGCGACGGCAGCCATCGCGGATTTCTTCTTCGGCGACGTACGCTCGACCTCGCCCACCGACACGACCGGCTAGCACGAGGAGACCAGGAACATGGCGATCGCGATCGGCGCCGAGGCGCCCGACTTCACGTTGAAGGATCAGGACGGCAACGACGTGACGCTCTCGAGCTTCCGTGGCAGCAAGAACGTCGCGCTCGTGTTCTTCCCGTTCACATTCACCGGCGTGTGCCAGGGCGAGCTGTGTGAGCTGCGCGACGACTTGTCGAAGTACGAGCGGGCCGACGTGCAGGTGCTCGCCTGCAGCTGCGACAGCCGGTTCGCCCAGAAGAAGTGGGCCGACGAGCAGGGCTACACGTTCCCAGTGCTCGCCGACAACTGGCCCCACGGCAAGGTGGCGCAGGCCTACGGCATCTTCAACGAAGCGGTCGGCGCAGCGAACCGCGCGACGTTCATCATCAACAAGGACGGCACGGTCGTCGACGAGTTCGAGTCGGAGAACCTCGGCACGCCCCGCGGCAAGGCGTCGTACGAAGCCGCGCTCGCGAAGCTCTAGAGGCGTCGCAGCACGGTGACGACCTTGCCGAAGATCGTCACGTCATCCGGATCGAACGGCATCGGCGAGAGCCGCGGGTTGGCGGGCACCAAGACGATCTGGCGATCACGACGCGTGTAGGTCTTCACGGTCGCCTCCTCGCCCGGGATGCCCGCGACCACGATGTCGCCGTTGCGGGCCACGTGCTGCCGGCGCGCGACGACGTAGTCGCCGCTCAGGATCCCGGCCTCGATCATCGAGTCGCCGCGCACGCGCAGCATGAACAGGTCGCCATCGCCCGTGAAGTCCGCGGGCAGCGGGAGCAGCTCTTCGACGTTCTCTTGCGCGAGCACATCGGTGCCCGCGGCGACGTCGCCGACGAGCGGCACGTGCCGCGCCGGGCGTCGCTCCATCGCTGCGTCGGACGACGAGTCCCACCGCACCTCGATCGCCCGCGGCTTCGTGGGGTCGCGGCGCAAGTAGCCGAGCCGCTCGAGCGTGTTGAGGTGCGAGTGCACCGTGGAGGGCGACGTCAGCCCGACGGCCTCACCGATCTCGCGGACCGATGGGGGATAGCCCCGGTCGCGCATGTGCTGCTCGATCACCTGGAGGATCTCGCGCTGGCGGTCGGTGAGGACGGTCTCCGTCATGGGGCCATCGTACGGATGTTCGGCGCGGAGGGTCAAACACCCGTTCGACCCGCAGCCGCAAGCCGTCTGACCTGGGCGAACACACGTTCTTGACAGCGAACATGCGTTCGTGCTGAGATGCGAACGCATGTTCGTGACGACCTCGCCGGCGCTGTCTCCCCTCTACGTCGCACCGCGGCGTGACCTCCCCCGCGTCTACCTCCGCCGACGGCTCGCCGCGCTCGTGCTGCTCGCGGCGCTCGCCGTCGGGCTCCTTCTCGCCGTGCGCTCCGTCACGGCGACCCTCGGGGGCGTCCCTGCCTCCGCCCCCGAGGGCCACATCACGCACACCGACCCCCCGGCCCGCGTCGTCGTCGTGCAGCCAGGCGACACCGTGTGGACGATCGCCCGCGCGGTGCAGCCCGACGGCGACGTGCGGCCGTTGGTCGACGCGCTGATGGCGAGCCATCCCGATCCGTTGCGTCCCGGCGACAAGTTGACGGTGCCGACACCGGGCTGACCGCTACCGTCGCGGTGGTGCGGTGCCCGATGTGCTCGTCGCTCGATGACAAGGTCATCGACTCGCGCACTGCAGACGATGGCTCTGCGATCCGACGTCGACGTGAGTGCCTCGCGTGCGGCAGCCGGTTCACCACCTTCGAGCGGCTCGAGGAGCTGCCACTCGTCGTCGTGAAGCGGTCGGGGGAGCGCGTCGCGTTCGAGCGCTCGAAGGTCGTGAGTGGGGTGCTCGCCGCCGCGAAAGGGCGGCCGGTCTCCCTCGATCAGCTCGAGGCACTCGCAGGAGAGGTGGAGGAGGGCCTTCGGCTCGAAGGTGGGGGCGACGTCGCGAGCGAGCGCATCGGGCTCGCGGTGCTCGATCGCTTGCGGGTGCTCGACGAGGTCACCTATGTCCGGTTCGCGAGCGTGTACAAGGGCTTCGACGAAGCGGACGACTTCGCTCGGGAGCTGACGCTCTTGCGCAAGAGCACCGAGCCGAAGCGCAGCTACCGCGATCCCGACGCCTGAGCCCGGTACCGCAAGAACAGCGAGCCGTCCTCCTCGAGCACGTGCACGAGCGACATCTCGGTGAGCACCGC
>DATKAS010000057.1:0-4011 GCA_035497855.1 Acidimicrobiales bacterium | reverse complement strand
TGGATGTTGCGCGAAGCGGGCGCGCCGGAGCTCGACGGGTACGGCACCGGGCTGCCCAATGGGTCACTGATGGCCCGTGTGAAGTCCGCGTTCGACCCGACAGGGAAGCTCGCCCCGGGACGCCTGCCGTTCCCGACCACCAGGAACCCGAGACCTTGACCGAGCTCGTCCTCAGACGTCGAGAGATCCTGCCGGTGGACGAGGACGAGCTCGT
Organism: Acidimicrobiales bacterium; assembly: GCA_035497855.1. Classification (GTDB taxonomy): domain Bacteria; phylum Actinomycetota; class Acidimicrobiia; order Acidimicrobiales; family DATKAS01; genus DATKAS01. The sequence goes on along the minus strand of DATKAS010000057.1, from coordinate 3,797 downwards.
CGCGTGTGTCGCGTGCGGGCTGTGCCTGCCGCACTGCCCGACCTACCGCGTCACGGGTGAGGAGGTCGCGTCGCCGCGTGGTCGCATCGCAGCGATGCGCGAAGTGCATTGGCAGGGCGCCGAACCCGACGCCGCATTCGTGCGGTTCATGGACGCCTGCGTGCAGTGCCGAGGGTGTGAGACGGCGTGCCCGTCGAGCGTTCCCTTCGGGCGTCTGATGGAGGGCACGCGCGACTCTCTTGCCGCCGCGGGTCGGTTCACTCCCTGGTGGCAGCGCCTCGGGATGAAGGCGCTCGGTCACCACCGGCTCGTGCTCGCCGGATCGCGCATGCTCGGTGCCGCACAACGTGCGCACGTGGTGCCGAAGCGGGTCGAGGTCAAGCTCGGCGTCGCCGACCTCCCCGTGCGCGTCGAGCCGCTCCGCGCGACCGGAGACGACGTGTGGCTGTTCACCGGATGCGTGATGGACGCGTGGCTCCGGCACGTGCACGCGGCGGCGATCAGGGTGCTCGGTCGAGCCGGCGTCGGCGTCGCGCTGCCCGGGCGAGGCGGCGACTGTTGCGGCGCCTTGCACCTGCATGCAGGCCTCACCGATGACACCAAGCGGCTCGCCGAGCGGGTCATGGGGTCGATGCCGGGCGACGCTCCGATACTCGTGGACTCAGCCGGTTGCGGTGCCGTGATGAAGGACTACGGCCACGTGCTCAACACGCCCGAGGCGCGTGCGTTCTCCGCTCGGGTGTTCGACATCCACGAGTGGCTCGCGACCCGGATGGACGCGCTGCCCCAGCCAGCGTCGCCGTCAGCAGTGCGGGTCGCTGTCCAAGACCCATGCCACCTGCGGCACGTGCAACGGGCACATCTGCCTGTCCGCACGGTCCTCGCGCCATACGTGCAGGTCGTCGAGCTCGACGACGAGGGGCTGTGCTGTGGCGCGGGCGGCGCGTACGCGGCGCTGCATCCGGAGATGGCGAGTGCGATCCGGGCGCGCAAGATGGAGGCCATCGGCCGCGCCGACCCAGATGTGGTCGCGAGCGCGAACCCTGGGTGCGCGCTGCACCTCGCCGCCGCGGGCGCGCCCGTCCTCCACCCCATGCAGATCGTCGACGGAGCGCTCGATGGCCGGTGAGTTCGACGACATCCGCGGCAGGCTCGAGGTCATCGCGGAAGAGCTCGCCGACCTCGCGATCGTCCGCCTTCGCGAGTCGATCGACGCCGGCGGCACCGAGCTCCCTGTCGACGAGAAGCGGTTGACGCGCGCGAGGCGCAGCGTCGAGAAGGCGATCGCGATCCTCCAGGAGCCGGACGACTCCGAGGGGTGACCGGGCTACGGCACTCGGTTGAGTGCGTCGATCAGGGCGCGCAGCCGGGCGAAGTGGTTCCGGTTGAAGCGAAACGCGACGCGAGCGAGGTCGAGGCGGTCGTCGTCCTCGATCTCCTCGGGCAAGGGAGCGATGACCTCGAAGCCCTCGGAGTGGGAGATGTCCGCGAAGTCGTGGTTGAGCATCGCGATCGCGTCGGCGCCCGGCGCGCGCTGGAGTCGCAGCACGAGGCGGTTGCCGACGTAGCGCATCGAGTCGTAGTTCGAGTAGAAGCCGACGATCTCGTCGCACGCGAGATGCACATCGTCGGTGACGAGGAAGAGGTCGGTGTCCGACTCCGCGATCAGCTGGCGTCCGGCGAGCTCGTCGCAGACGAAGTTCTTCCAGTGGGCCCAGTAGGTGCCGTTGGGGACATCGAGCAACACGATGGGTGCGGGCGTCGACTTCCCCGTCTGCACGAGAGTCAGCAGCTCGAACGCCTCGTCGAGGGTGCCGAACCCGCCCGGTAAGCAGACGAACGCGCGCGACTCCTTGATGAGCATGAGCTTGCGGGTGAAGAAGTACTTCATCGAGACCAGCTTCGGATCTCCCGCGATCACAGGGTTCGGCTCGTTCTCGAACGGCAGCCGGATCGTCACGCCGAACGACATGTCGCGCCCGGCGCCCTCCATCCCCGCGGCCATGATCCCCGGACCCGCACCGGTGACCACCATCCACCCGCGGGCCGCGAGCTCGGCCGCCATGCTGCGCGCTTGCAAGTAGAGCGGGTCGTCGGGATGCGTGCGCGCCGACCCGAACATCGTGATCTTCGGGATCGAGCGGTACGGGGCGAAGGTGCGGAACGCGGCGCGCATCTCCTTCAGTGCAGCGTTGGTGATCTTGAGGTCGAGCCGATCGGCGTCGTCACCTGCGAGCCGCACCGCGGTGGCGACGATCTCGAACAGCTGGTCGCGGTCGTGGTCGGCGCCCGCCGCGTCGAGCAGCTCGACGATCTTCTGGTCGAGGTCGGCGTTGCCGCTGCGGTAGCGGGGGAGTCGAGCCGGAGGGGGCATGCGGGCTCAGCCTGGCACGTAACGTGCTGGCTCGATGACCGTGACGTGCGTCGTCTGCGGCACCGTCGCCGACGATCCCGAGACCGTCCCGCTGGGCTGGTCGATGTCGACGTCCGAGCGGGGCAAGGAGTTCACCTGCCCGCGCTGCGTGCGCGAGAACGTCCGCTCGATCGAGGCCAAGCTCGACGAAGCCTGGTGGTGAGGGATTGCGGTGAAGGGAGCAGGGTCAGCCGACGGGCTCGACGCGGCCGTAGACCGTCGTGCGCTGCTCGAGGGTGCGGCCGAGCGGCGTGACGAGAGCCCGGAACGTCTCCTCGTCCATCATCTGGCCGTGTGAGGCGCCCGCGGCGCGGGAGATGTTCTCGTCCATGAGCGTGCCACCGAGGTCATTGCACCCGGCCTGCAGGAGCTGGAACACGCCGTCGAGACCGAGCTTCACCCACGAGGCTTGGATGTTGTCGATGTGCCCGTGGTACGCGATGCGCCCCACCGCGTGCATGAGCACGACCTCGCGGAACGTCGGGCCGCGGCGAGCCTTGCGCTGCAGGTAGATCGGTGCGGCCATGTGCACGAACGGCAAGGGGACGAACTCCGTGAACCCTCCGGTCTCCTTCTGGAGGTCGCGCGTCGCGACGAGGTGCTTCGCCCACGACCGCGGACGCTCGATCGACCCGAACATGATCGTGATGTTCGACCGCAGACCGACGCTGTGCGCGATGCGATGTGCGTCGAGCCACTCCTCGGTGTTGACCTTGTCGGGGCAGATGATCGCCCGGACGTCGTCGTCGAGGATCTCCGCCGCGGTGCCCGGAAGAGTCGCGAGACCCGCGTCCCTCAGGCGGAGGAGATAGTCGCGCAACGGCATCTCGAGCCGGCGCGCACCTTCGGTCACTTCGAGCGCCGTGAACCCGTGCACGTGGATCTGCGGCGCAACCTTCTTGACCGCGCGCGCGACGTCGACGTAGTAGTTGCCGTCGAAGTCGGGGTGGATCCCGCCCTGGAGACACACCTCGGTCGCTCCGCACTCGACGGCTTCGACGACCCGCCGCTGCATCTCCTCGAGCTCGAGCAGGTAGGGCGCGCCGCGCAGGTTGAGCGACAGCGGGCCCTTCGAGAACGCGCAGAACCGGCACTTGAACGTGCACACGTTCGTGTAGTTGATGTTGCGGTTGCGGACGAAGGTGATCTCCGGCCCCGCGATCTGGCGGCGCAGCTCGTCGGCGAGCGAGCAGATCGCGCGCACATCGGTGCCACGCGCCTCCAACAACGTGACGATCTCGGCGTGCCCGACCTCCTGGCCGGCGCGCACACCGTCGACGATCTCGCGGATCGCGCCGGAGATCGCGTTGGTTGAGTGCGTGCCGTCAGCTCGCGCCCCCAGGGGCTCGTGCCGGATCAGGTCGGGCGGGGGATCGTCGCCGCC
>DATKAS010000056.1:0-17399 GCA_035497855.1 Acidimicrobiales bacterium | reverse complement strand
CCTCGTGGTGTCGATGCCGAGGCGATCGAGACGCGCCCGCTTGTCGCCCTGCGTCGCGGGATGGTCGAGCTCGAACCACGAGACGCCGTCCTTTGCGTAGCGGAGCGCGCGGCCGTCGTAACCGGCGCCCACGATGACCGCCTGGGTCACGCCACGGTCGATCGCGCCGACGACGACGCGATCGAAGAACACCGTGCGTGCCGCGAGGTAGGTGCTGAGCCGGCTCTCACCGTCGACCACCGAGCCCGCGGCGACGTCGCTCGCGAGAGCGATGTCGGCACCTGGGTCGCCGTAGGGCGCGGGCACCCGTTCGAAGGTCAGCCGTTGCAGCGCCACCTTCTGTGCCGTGATGGAGGGGGAGCCCGGTTCCACGGCCGCACATTGCCAGACGCGCCTTAGCCTGAGGGCCATGGCTGATCCGGTGCTGCAGACCGTGCCCCTCGGCTTCCAGTGGGGGACGATCGACCCGTTCCTCTTCTGTGTGCACCACCTCGACAAGTACCCCGAAGGCAACGAGCACCTCGGGCCGAACGCGTCGCTCGCAGCGCGTGACATCGGCATGGACTTCGCGGGCGCGGACGGCTGGCGCATGTACCACGGCAGCACCGTGCCCGGGTTTCCTCAACATCCCCACCGCGGCTTCGAGACCGTGACGTTCGTGCGCCAGGGCTTCATCGACCACTCCGACTCGCTCGGCGCGACGGCGCGGTTCGGGCGCGGGGACGTGCAGTGGCTGACCGCCGGAGAGGGAATCGTGCACTGCGAGATGTTCCCCCTTCTCGATCGAGACGGACCGAATCCGTGCGAGCTGTTCCAGATCTGGTTGAACCTGCCCGCCGTCGACAAGATGGTCCCGCCCTACTTCACGATGTTCTGGGACGAAGACATCCCTCGCCAGCGCGCGGTCGACGCGCACGGGCGTACGTCAGACATCACCGTCATCGCGGGTCGGCTCGGCGACGTCGAGCCGCCGACACCGCCGCCGAGCTCCTGGGCGTCGCGCGAGGAAGCCGACCTCGCGATCTGGCACGTCGTCGCGGAGCCGAAGGCCGAGCTGACGCTGCCGCCAGCGGGGGACCGCGACACGGTGCGCACGCTGTACGTGTTCGAGGGCGCGACACGCATCGGCGCCCACGATCTCGAGGCATCGACCGGTGCAGTGCTGCGTTGCGACGAGCCCGTGGTCGTGACTGCGGGACCGTACGGAGTCGAGGCGCTGGTGTTGCAGGGCAGGCCGATCGGCGAGCCGGTCGCGCAGTACGGCCCGTTCGTCATGAACGACGAGGCGGGCATCCGCCAGGCGTTCGCGGACTATCGCCGCACAGGGTTCGGCGGCTGGCCGTGGCCCACCGACGATCCCGTGCACCCGCGTGACGCCGGTCGGTTCGCCCGCCATGCCGACGGCCGCGTGGAGCGGCCGAGGGAGCTCTCAGCCGAGCGCGCGGGCGAGCGCGTCGCGTCGGTACCCGCGGATGCGCCGTGAGCTCGCTGCCTCGGGTACCGCCATCTCCGAGCCGTGGAACGCGCCCGGCGTGACGTGCAGCTCGCATGTGACGCCCGCTTCGATGAGCCGCATCGCGTAGGCCACGTCTTCGTCCCGGAAGGGATCGAGCTCACCGACGTCGATGTACGCGGGAGGGAGGCCGCGTAGGTCATCGACGGTCGCCCGAGCGGGCGCCGCGTAGATCGGCACGTCCGCTCCACCCACCCGATCGCCGAGGTAGGAGCGCCACCCGATCTGGTTCGACAGACGGTTCCAGACCTTGGTCGTGGTGATGTCGCGGCAGGAACCAGTGGCGTCGCGGTCGTCGAGCATCGGGTAGACGAGGTACTGGAAGCGCAGCGGCACCTCGCCACGGTCTCGAGCCAGGAGCGCAGTGCCCGCGGCCAACCCACCTCCGGCGCTCGCGCCGCCGATCACGATGCGGGTCTGGTCCACGCAGTGCTCGTCGCAGCTCGCCGCGAACCAGCGGAGCCCGGTGTAGCAGTCGTCGATGTGCGCCGGGTACTGGTGCTCGGGAGCGAGCCGGTAGTCGACTGACGCGACGAGACAGTCGAAGTCGCGGGCCCACGTCTTGCACATGAAGTCGTCGCCGTCGATCGTGCCGAGCACCATGCCGCCGCCGTGGATCCAGAAGACCGCGGCGCTGCCTTCGCCGCGGTCGTCTCGCTCGTAGACGCGCACGCGGACGTCCGGGTTCCCGTCGTCGCCGGGGACGACGTGGTCGGTGACGCGCACCTCGGGGATCGGTGGGAGGGCTGCGCGAAGCGGTGCCTCGTATCGCTCGATGAGGAACCGGAGCTTCGGGATGTTGCGCCCGAGATCGATCTCGGGTGACGCCTCGTACGTCGTGAGCAGATCGGGATCGAGCCGGTCGGTGAAGCTCATGCCCGGTCGTCGACGCGCTTGAAGAAGGCATGGATCTCGATCGTGTCGCGGTCCCAAACTCCGTGTTGGTAGAAGGGGTCGCCTCTGTTGAACGCTTCGACGTCGGCCTTGCTGTCGGCCTCGGTGAGGAACATGCTCCCGATCATCGTCTCGCCGTCGTCACCGAGCAGCGGGCCGGCGACCACGAGGCGCACCGACGGACGCGAGAGGTACTCGCGATGCTCGTCGTAACGGGCGAGCCGGGTGTCGAGGGCACCGGGCTTGTCGAGGCAGTGCGTGACGAAGAACATGCGTCAACCCTTCCCGCTGATGTGCTTCCAGATCTCCGTGAAGTCGCTGCCCGGCATCGTCGCGTCGGCCGACTGCCACACCGCTGACACCGCGGCGCCGACCGATCCGGCCGTGCCGGCGCGCTCGACCATCTCGATGTAGAGCCGCATGTCCTTCGCCATGAGCCGCGTGTGAAAGCCTGCGTCGTACGCACCCGTCACCACGCGGTTGGGGAACTTGTCGACGGTCGCCGAGTTGCGGCCGGTCGAAGCGTTGAGCACATCGAGCATCACGGACATGTCGAGGCCGTTGGCTTCGCCGAATGCGAGCGCTTCGGATGTCGCGGCGAGCGCCGTGGCAGACAGGTAGTTGTTCAGCAGCTTCATCGCCTGGCCCTGCCCGGCGTGCGACCCGACATGGAACACGTTGCCGGCGAAGGACTCGAGGATCGCTCGGTGCGCCTCGAGCACCTCGGCGGGGCCGCCGAACATCAGCGAGATCGTGCCGGCGCGCGCGCCGGCGACTCCGCCGGACACCGGCCCGTCCGCGTAGGTGATGCCGACTCCCGACAGCAGCGCGGCGGCTTCCTCCGCGGCCGCGGGGCCGATCGTCGAGAGGTCGATCACGGTCGTGAGGCGCCGGTCTGCGGCAGCGGCGAGATCGTGGGCGATCGCGAGGGTCGCCTTGCCATCCGGGACGCTGACGAATGTGGTGTCCGCACGGGTCGCGATGTCCGCGACGTCGCGCGCTGCTGTCGTGCCGGCAGGCAGTCGTTCGGCGGTGCCCGCGGCGTCGAACGCCACGACGGCGACGCCCGAGGCCGCGATGCGGGTGGCCATCGGGCTGCCCATGTTCCCGAGCCCGATGAAGCCGACCACTGCCGGGGTCACGGCGCAGGCTCCGGCGTGATCCCCTCGGCGTCGAGCACCTGGCGGGCGAGCCGGAACGCCTCGACGCCCGCGGGCACGCCGGCGTAGATCGTGATCTGGATCAACGTGTCGCGCAGCTCGTCGAGCGTGCAGCCGTTGCGAAGCGCTCCCCGGAAGTGGGTCTTGAACTCCTCGGGCCGGTTCAATGCCGCGAGCAGGCACAGGTTGTTCAGGCTGCGCTGGCGGTCGGTGAGCCCGGACCGCCCCCACACCGCGCCCCAGCAGTACTCGGTGACGAGCTGCTGGAACTCGAGGTTGAAGCTGTCCGCGGTTGCGAACGCGCGGGTGACGTACTCCTCCCCGAGCACACGCGAGCGCGCTTCGAGGCCGACGTTGAACAGCTCTTCGTCCATCGCTCGTACAGTACGGCGCGATGCGCCGGGTCTACGCCGTGAAGTATGCCGAGCGTGACGCGCGGCGGCCCGAGCACTTCCTCGGCGGTGATCCCCACGACGTGCCGATGCCGATGGACTACTACGTCTGGGCGGTCGTGTCGGAGCGTGAGACGTGGGTTGTCGACACCGGTTTCGGCACGCTCGATGCCGAGCTCCGTCAGCGACGACTGCTCCGCACCGCCGGCGAGGCGCTCGCGATCGTCGGCGTCGACGCGCCGGCCGTGACCGATGTGATCCTGACCCATCTCCACTACGACCACGCAGGCGGGCTCGACTGCTTCCCGAACGCCCGGTTCCACGTGCAGGAGCGCGAGATGGCGTTCGCGACCGGACGGCACATGACCGAGCCCGCGCAGCGGCACGGCTTCACCGCGGCCCACGTCGCGTCGCTCGTGCAGCTCGTGCACGACGAGAGGGTGGTGTTCCACGACGGCGACGACGAGCTCGCCCCGGATCTCTCGGTGCACCTGCTGGGTGGCCACACCGACGGCATGCAGGTCGTGCGGGTCGAGACCGATCGCGGTGGGCTCGTGCTCGCCTCCGACTCGTCCCACTACTACGAGAACTTCGAGACGGGCCGACCCTTCCCGATCGTGTTCGACGTCGACGCGATGGTCGCGGGATGGAGTGTGCTGCGCGAGCTCGCGGCGAGCTCCGATGCGATCGTGCCGGGCCACGACCCCCTCGTGCTCGATCGCTACCCCGTAGCGGACCCCGCGATGGAAGGCGTTGCCGTCAGGCTGGACCTCGGTCGCCGCTGAGATCGGCGACGAGGTCGGCTGCCGCGCGGCCGAAGATCGTCGCGTCGTTGCTCACCATGACGAACGAGAACCCTCGTGCGGCGGCCGCCTTCGCTGCCGCGGCGTCGCCCACCGCCGTGCCGCACGGAAGGCCCCGAGCGTTCGTCGCGGCGAGGAGCTTGTCGGTGAGGTCTTGCAGCTCGGGCGCGCCCGGTGGCAGCCCGCTCGACAGTGAGAGGTCGCCGGCGCCGAGGAACACCGCGGTGAGGTTCGAGACGTCGAGGATCTCGTCCATCAGCGCGAGGGCGTCGACATCTTCGAGCTGCACGCCGCGGATCGTCTCCTTGCCACGCGCGAGGTAGTCGGCCTGGCCGGCGACCCCCCAGCGTCCGGCCCGCGACGTACCGCCCGAGCCGCGCGTGCCCTGCGGGGGGTGGACCATCAGATCGACGTTGCGCTTCGCCTCCGCTGCGTCGGAGACCTGCGGGACGAGCAGCCCGTCCGCGCCGGCGTCGAGCAGGCGCTGCGTGTGGCTCCCACTGCGGTCAGGGACGCGCACCAACGCCGTCATCCCGAGCGCTTGTGACACGACGATCGCGGCGTACGCGAAGTCGAGTGTGAGCGGGCTGTGCTCCATGTCGATCACGACGAACTCGAACCCGGCCGACGCGAGCATCTCGATGGTCTCGAGGCTCGGGAGCTTCACCCAGGTGCCATAGGTCGTGGGACCCGGCCGGCGGAGACCTTCGGGGACCACTCTCACGGCATCGGGTACTCGTCGGCGTTCAGCACCCACCCCGGCCGCTCCGAGAAGTCGAAGCGCGGCGGTGCGAAGATGTCGATGAGCTGATGGCGCATCTCGTGCATGCCCTGGCTCGTGTGCACGGTCGGCGGCGGGATGACGGTGACGGCGGGGCTCTTCGTGTAGTGGTGGTCGTCGTCACGCCACGCGTCCATGTCGACGGTCCATGGCGTGCGGATGTGGTGCACGTAGTCGCCTTCGAGCTGGAGCGAGATCTGCTCGAAGTCGTCGTGGTGGTGCGGGCTCAACTTGTGCGGGTCACGCGCGCCGTCATCGGGATAGAAGTAGTTGACCATCACCGTGCTGCATCGCAGCAGCCGGCCGAACCGACCGCTCTCCTGCGGGATGGCGTCGAGTGGGTACACCCGCACTCGATGACCTGCCGGCGGATCGGGCCACGGCGCCCAGGGCGCGACGTTCGGGTCGGGCTCGTCGTAGAGGTCGCGGTTGCGGCATCGGTCGACGAGGTCGGGTGACTGCGTCGAAAAGACGCGGATCACCTGGCCACCAGAATCGAGGACGAGCTCACTGTCGCCCGGCGGCATCACGACGACGGACTTGCCCTCGATCGGCTCGCGGTCGTTCCCGGCCTTCGCGGTGCCCACAGCGTCGGGCGAGGGCACGAGCACCATGTACTCGTCGGGCTGGCCGTGTCGCGCCAAGGAGTCGCCAGGCGCGACGTCGGAGTACGCGATGCACATCGACTGGCTCCGCATGATCCAGGTCTTCGTGCCCGCTGACGACACCTCGTCGGGTTCGAGATCGCCGAACTCGAAGTACTGGGGTGGGTAGGCCCCGCTCACGGGCCGCTCCGCCGTGCGGGTGCCGCCGCCGAGCTGTGCCCGCGGGTCGTTCGTGTCGTAGGGCATCATCGTCCCCCTTTGGTCGGCTCGGCCGCGGCGCCCATCGGCAGCACGCCGGGGCGATCGCCGAGGAACACCTGCGCGAGATGACGATGGCGGATCCGCCACACACCGTCGTCTTCCTTCACGTACTCGTCCTCCACGTCGGTGACCGAGATCGGCATCTTCAGATCCAGCGGCGCGCGCCCGTCATCTGCCCACAACGTGAGGATCGAGATGCCGCGCGCGTGAGCCGGCGCATCGAAGGTCACGCGGAGGTTCGTCTGCACGTGCCGTGACAGGCGGGGCCCGCGAGCAGCACGTTGCCGGTAGGACTCGGCGATCGCGGCGCGGCCGGCGCTTTGGCCGTTTGCGACCGAGTACACGCCGTCCTCGCAGAACAGATCGGCGACGCCGACGCCGTCCTCGTGATCGACCAGGTGCCAGAACTCGATGGTGAGCGCTTCGATCTCGTCGCGGTCGCGGCGCTCCGTCTCGTTCATCACGCGCCGTTGTAGCAGCGATCAGCGACCCAGCGCACCGAGGACCGGCGCGAGCTCAGCCGGGGAAGCGCCATGGAGGATCACGCCGTCGGCTCCGTGGTCGAATTGGCCTCGGACCGCCGCTGCGCACTGCTCGGGAGATCCGGTCGCCGAGGGCGCGAGCCACTCGCCGGGGATGAGCGTCGCGACGTGCTCGAGCTGTTCGGTCGTGGCCGTCGCGTCGAGCGCACCGCGGAAGCCCGCGACGAAGGAATCGGCTCGGAAGCGAGCCAGCACCGCAGGATCCCAATCGTTCGTCTTCACCATCAGGTCGCCGTAGGCCTGGAGGTAGGTGGCCAGGCGGCCGACCGTCTTCTTCAGCCGCACGTCTTCGGGCAGGTGGTCGCCGACGGTCGCGAGGACCGACCACACTTCGACGGTGTCGGGATCGCGGCCTGCCGCCTCGGCGGCGTCTTTCACGCCGCCGACGCAGCGCACGAGCGTGTCGTCGGTGAAGAACGTATGGAGAACGACCTGGTCGAAGGCTCGCCCACCGAGCGCCAGGCTCTGTGGGCCGAACGCCATGAGGCCCAGGGGGATGTCCTCGTCGAAGTCGGGATCGAGACGGAGGAACGGCCAACGACCTGCGGGCCCATCGTGGCCGATGACCGTCTCGCCGTGCCAGAGCCTGCGCATCAAGCCAGCGAAGTCTTCGAGCTCGGCGGTCGTGGACGCTCGCAAGCCGAACGCTCGCATCATCGGATCGATGCCGCGCCCGAGGCCCAGCGTGAATCGGCCGCCGGTGAGGCGATGCATGGTCGTCGCGTACGACGCGGTCACGATCGGATGGCGCGTGTTGATGTTCGTCGCGCCGGTCGCGATGTGGATGCTGGTCGACACCGCGCCGACAGCGCCGGAGAGCGTCGCCGCCTCCTTGATGTTGAACCGCTCGCTGATGAAGACCGTGTCGAGCCCGAGTGACTCGCCGTCGTGCACTTCTCGGATGAGGTCGCGGGGCGAACGAGGCGCGCCGGCCAGCGTGTAGAACCCGAGCTTCACCTGTGACTCGCGACTACCACGCGTACGCCTCGGGCGCTGTGCCTCCGGGACCGGGGAACAGCTCGTCGAGGCGTTGCAGGGCATCGCTGTCGAGCGTGATCTCGAGCGACCGCAGGCCGCCCTCGAGGTGAGCCATGGTCCGCGGCCCGATGATCGGCGACGTGACCGCGGGCTGATGCAGCAGCCACGCGACCGCGACGTCAGCGGGCTCGTGCCCGAGCTCGTCGCACAGCGCCTCGTACCTCTCGATGCGGTCGCGGTGCTTGTCCACACCAGCCGCGGCGCGACCGCCTTTCGACCGACCGAGCTCCTCCTTGCGCAAGATGCCGCCGAGCAGGCCGCCGTGCACGGGTGACCATGGCAGGACCCCGATGCCGTAGTCCTGCGCAGCGGGGAGCACCTCGAGCTCGACCGTGCGCTCCATGAGGTTGTACAGGGACTGCTCGCTCGCGAGGCCGGTGAAGTGGCGACGGCGCGCGGCCTCTTGCGCCTTCACGAGGTGCCAGCCCGCGAAGTTCGACGAGCCGACGTACAGGATCTTGCCCTGCTGCACGAGGGTCTCCATCGCCTGCCAGATCTCGTCCCACGGAGACTTCCGGTCGATGTGATGCATCTGGTAGAGATCGATGTAATCGGTCTGCAGGCGGCGGAGCGACGCTTCACACGCGAACCGGATGTTGCGGGCCGACAGCAGCGCGTCGTTCGGCCAGTCGGACATGGTCCCGTAGAGCTTGGTGGCGATCACCGTCTTCTCGCGGCGCCGGCCTCCCTGCGCGAACCAGCGGCCGACGATCTCCTCGGTCCAGCCCTTGCGATCCCCGAAGCCGTACACGTTCGCAGTGTCGAAGAAGTTGATGCCTTCGTCGATGGCGCGATCCATGATCAGGTCCGACTCGGCTTCGTCGGTCTGCGGACCGAAGTTCATCGTGCCGAGGCAGATGCGGCTCACGGTGAGGCCGGTGCGGCCGAGGTGCGTGTACTTCACGTTGGTCTCCTCAGATGAGTGCGGGAGCGAGAGTGCGCCATTCGGCGCGGGGGAACGCAGCGGGATCGGCGAGCAGGACTTGCACACAGACATGATCGGCGCCTGCGTCGTGGTGCTCCTGGACTCGGCGAGCGATCGCGGACTCGTCGCCCCAGCCGACGATCGCGTCGACGAGGCGATCGCTCCCCGGCGGCGTCAGGTCGTCGTCGGTGAACCCGAGACCGCGCAGGTTGTTCGTGTAGTTCGGTAGCTCGAGGTAGCGCGCGATGTTGGCGCGAGCGACGTCCCGGGCCAGGCCCGCGTCGGTCTCGAGCACGACCATCTGCTCGGTCGCGAGCAGGGGGCCGGCGCCGAGCGCTGCCCGCGCGATCGCCGTGTGCTCCGGAGGCACGAAATACGGGTGTGCGCCTGCCGTTCGTTCGGCCGACAGGCGGAGCATCTTGGGCCCCAGCGCCGCGAGCGCCATCTCGTCGTGCGGCACCGGCGGCGACGCGGCATCGAGCTGGTCGAGGTAGTCGACCATCTTGCTGTACGGGCGGCTGTAGCTCTGGTTGCTGCGCTCGACGGCGGGGCCGTGGCTCACGCCGAGACCGAGCAAGAACCGTCCGGGATGTGCGTCGGTCAGCGCCGCACGTCCCGCGGCGACATCGGCGGCTTCGTGCATCCAGATGTTGAGGATGCCCGTCGCTACGACGACGCGCTTCGTCGCGTCCATCAGCCGGAGCGAGTCGCCCAGCACGTTGCCGCCCGCGCCGCCGGGGATCCACAGGGCGCCGAACCCGAGCTGCTCGAGCTCGGACGCCGCGTCGGCCGCCTCCGCCTCGTCGCCTCGTCGCAGCACGCCGCTCCAGATGCCGACTCTCCCCAGATCCATGTTGCGCAGACTGCCACTCACGAGAACCAGGCGTCCGCGAGCAGGTCGAGGCTTCGGGTGCGCTCGGCGACGTCGTAGGTGACCGTGCTCACCATGACCTCGGAGGCATGCGTCAGCGCCGCGAGCTCGTCGAGTCGCTCGACTGCGTCGGCCGGCGTGCCCACGATGCGGTTCGTCGGGAGTGCCCGCGCGTCCTCCATCGACGGATGCGCGACCGCGACGTCGGGCGGCCGCAGCGGCTCGAATCGGCCCGTGCGCCGCGCGAGCAGCATGAGGCGGCCCGGTGCGGCGAACCATTCGGCTTCGTCGCGCGTCGGCGCGGTGAGCACGTTCGCCGACACGATGGCGTACGGCTCGTCGAGCGTCGGCGACGGGCGGAACGCGTTGCGGTAGAGCTCGAACGCCTGCGCCGTCGTCGCCACGCTGCTCATGTCGAAGTGGTGGGCGAACGAGAACGGCAGGCCGAGGTATCCGGCGAGCTCCGCGCTGTAGCCGCTCGAGCCGAGCAGGCCGATCCACGGCGTCGACTTCGGCACGGGCGTCGCGACGAACTGGCTCCAGAGCCCCGACTCCGTGCGCACGTCGCCGAGCAGGCCCATCAGGTCGAGCAGATGAAGAGGGAAGTCCTCGGCGCCGAGCGCGGACGGCGAGCGGCGGAGCGCGGCGGCGGTCGCCTGGTCGGTGCCGGGCGCCCGGCCGATGCCCAGGTCGATGCGGCCGGGATGGAGCGCCTCGAGCATCGCGAACTGCTCGGCCACGACGAGCGGCGGATGGTTCGGCAGCATGACGCCACCCGAGCCGACCCGGATGCGCTCGGTGCTCGCGGCGAGGTGGGCGATGAGCACCGACGGCGTCGTGCTCGCGACGGTGCGCATGTTGTGGTGCTCCGCGACCCAGAAGCGGGTGAGCCCGAGGGCATCGGCGCGGCGCGCGAGCGTCGTCGTGTCGGCGAGAGCGCTCGCGCTCGTCTTGCCCTCGCTGACGATCGCGAGATCGAGCGCAGACAGCCCTGGCCGCATCACTCGGCCACGGTACATTCGGCCGCGATGGATGCCTCCCTCTCTGACTCATCGGTTGCGGTCGTCACTGGCGCGAACTCCGGCATCGGACGAGCGACCGCGATCCACCTCGCAGAGCAGGGCCACCTGGTCTTCGGCACCGTCCGCGACAAGGGTCGTGCGACGAAGCTCCTCGCGATGGCCGAGGAGCGAGGGGTCGAGGTGTTGCTCGTCGAGATGGACGTGGCCGACGACGAGTCAGTGCGCCAGGGGATGGGCGAGGTGCTCGACGCCGCGGGCCGTGTCGACGTGCTCGTGAACAACGCGGGCGTGGGTGGCGCCGGGGTCGCGGAAGACACCGACACCGCGACCTACCTCGACACGTTCAACGTGAACGTGTGTGGCGCGGTGCGGTGCATCCAGGCCGTCCTGCCTGGCATGCGAGAGCGACGCTCAGGGGTGATCGTGAACGTCACCTCGATCGCGGGGCGCATCGCGGCACTGGCACAGTCGCCGTACGTCGCGTCGAAGTGGGCGTTCGAGGGGTTGAGCGAAGGGCTCGCACAAGAGCTCGCGCCCTTCGGCATCCGCGTCGTGATCATCGAGCCCGGCGTCACGAAGTCGGCGATCTTCGCGAAGACCACCGAGGTGGCGGGCGCGACCGCCGCCTACGACGACCACTACCGCCGGCTCTTCCAGTTCTACGCGGCCGGTCTCACCCAGGCGACTGATCCGTTCGAGGTGGCGGGGATCATCCACCACGCGATCACGACCGACGAGCCGGAGCTGCGGTACGTGATGTCGTGGGGTGCGCGGGAGATCGTCGAGGGTCGAGAACGCATGAGCGACCGTGAGTGGGTCGCGCTCGGGATGGCGTCAGATGACGAGGAGTACTACGACAGGTTCCGAGAGCTCTTCGGCCTCGATCTCCGCACGGGCTGATTGGTTCGTCCGTTGCGGATGATGACGGTCAGACGCGCGAAACTCACGATGACCGGGTTGTCCGGTCACTGAGGAGGGCGTTTCTACATGCACGTGTTGGCTTCCGAGTGGGGCACCGGCCAGGTCTTCTGGTCGATGCTCTGGTTCTTCCTGTTCTTCATCTGGATCTGGTTGCTGGTCATCGTGTTCACGGATGTGTTCCGCAGCCACGACCTGTCCGGCTGGGCGAAGGCGCTCTGGGTCATCTTCATCATCCTGCTGCCGTACCTCGGTGTGTTCGTCTACCTCATCGCGCGCGGGCACAAGATGCAGGAGCACGCGGTGGAAGCGGCACAGGCTCAAGATCAGGCCATGCGGACGTACGTTCAGAGCGTCGCTCCGGTGAGCGCAGCCGACGAGCTCGCGAAGCTGGCTGATCTGAAGGCCAAGGGCGTGATCGACGACGCCGAGTACGAGCGGTTGAAGGCCAAGGCACTCGCCTGACCTGATCCGGATTCGACTTGTGCGGCGGCGGGCGTCGAGCCCGCCGCCGTCACAGGAACCCGGCGATGATGTTGATGGTCGTGGCGACGATCACCACGCCGAAGATGTACGCGATGATCCCCTGCCGCAACGCGGTGTGGCGCATGTGCCTCGTCGACAGCGACGTGTCCGACACCTGGTAGCACATGCCCACGGTGAACGCGAGGTACGCGAAGTCCCGGTAGTCCGGCGGGCCCTCCGACTCGTTGTCGGTGAACTCGACCCCGCCGTGCGGTTCGGTGTAGTAGAGGTGCGCGTAATGGAGGGTGAACACGGTGTTCACCAGGGTCCACGAGAGCACCACGGTGAGCAATGCGATCCCGACGAGCAAGAGCTCGCTGCCCCCGCCCTTCTGGTTCGCGCGGTGCAGCGCGAACGCGACCCCGACCAGGCTCCCGATGCACGCGCAGATGACCAGGAGCCGTGAGGTGTTGCGGGTCTCGTCGGTCTTGGTGGCGAGCAGCCGGGTCTTCGTCGCGTCCGACCAGTAGATCTCGTGCCAGATCACCGCGAGCACCACCGCGCACACCGTGTCCCATGCCGCGAGCACCGCGAGCTGCCACGCCACGAAGAACGCGAGCACGACCGCGACCGCGACCCCGAGCGCCAGGCCGAGCACGAGCCGGTTGAGCGCGGGGGCGTGGGTCCCGACCATTCGGTGGTAGGGCGTCGGGGTGCCGGGCATCGACGACATCGACGCATTGACTACTTGACGCGCATCCCCTGCGTCGACAGGTCGCGTGATGGACTGTGCCGATGCCCACCCCGTTCATCGGCCCGCCGGACGAGCTGTCCGGATTGACGATGTTCCTCGACAGCCAGCGCGACGCCATCCTGCGCAAGACCGACGGCGTGTCCGACGACGACGCCAAGCGCCTCCCGACGGCGAGCTCGTTGTCGCTGTTCTCGATCGTGAAGCACCTCGCGTACGTGGAGCGACGCTGGTTCCAGAACGCGGTGGCGGGCAACGAGATCCCGGGGCTTTGGCCGCCCGCTGACCCGTCGGAGGAGCTCGAGGTGCGCGGAGATGAGACGATCGGCTCCGTGCGAGCCCTCTACGAGCAGCGCATCGCGGAGTCGCAGGCGATCACGACGCGCGTCGCGGAGCCGAGTGCCCCGACCCACTCCTCGGCCGAGGGCCTGAACCTGCGATGGATCTTGCTCCACATGATCGAGGAGACCGCTCGCCACGCAGGGCATGCCGACGTGATCCGCGAGACCATCGACGGGCAGCGAGGCGTCTGATGCCGTCCCTCGATCGAGATGGTGTGACGATCCACTACGACGTGCGGGGCGAGACAGGGCCCGTCGTCCTGCTGACCCACGGCTTCTCGTCCGGAGGCGAGGCGTTCGCTGCCAACGCTGACGCGATGGCTCGGGCGGGGCACAGGGTGATCACGTGGGACCTTCGCGGGCACGGGGCAACGGAGGCGGGCCCTGATCTGCGGGCCTACACGGTCCCACTCACGCTCGACGACATGCTCGGGCTGCTGGACGTCGTCGGCGCGGACCGTGCCGTGCTCGGCGGTCACTCGCTCGGCGGCTACCTCTCGCTCTCGTTCCGCATCCACCATCCCGACCGGGTGCGAGCGCTGGTGCTCGTCGACACCGGACCTGGTTACCGCGACGACGAGGCGCGAGCAGGGTGGAACCGGTTCGTCGACAAGGGAGCCGCAGACCTCGCGGCCGTGCACGGGGAGGCCGCTGCGCAGCGGATGATGCTGACCGCCGAGGGCATCCTGAAGCAGCACGACGCGAGCGTGATCGAGTCGCTGCCCTTGATCGACGTGCCGACGTTGGTCATCGTGGGGGAGAAGGACACGCCGTTCCGCGGAGGGTCTGCCTACATGGCCAGCAAGATCCCGGGAGCCGAGCTGGTGGTCGTCGACGGCGCAGGGCACTCACCGTTCGCCTCCCATCCCGAGGTGTTCGATGCTGCGGTCGCGAAGTTCCTGGCCGGCCTGGTGGGCACATGACGAGAGTCGTGACGGTCTCCGCGACGTACGGCGCGGGCGGCAGCGTCATCGCGCCGCAGCTCGCCGACCGCCTGCAGATGCCGTTCTACGACCGCCTCACGCACGGCCCCGAGACGCGTTCGCCCGAGAGGATCGAGGAGCGCCTCACCGAGGAGGAGCGCAGCCAGTCGCCCCCCGGCCGTCTCGTCGCGAGCCTCAGCCACCTGAGCGGCGCGCTCGGGATCCCCGTGCCCGGCGCCGGTGACCTCGATCCGAACAACGAGCTGCGACAGAAGGTCGCGGAGAGCATCTGGCGGATTGCCGAGACCGGGGGCGGCGTCATCCTCGGGCGCGGTGCGTCAGCTGTCCTCGCTGTGCATCCGACGACATTCCATGTCCGCCTCGACGGGCCGGTCGACCGGCGCGTGCAGCAGGGCGCGCGCATCGAGGACGTGAGCGAGGAGGTCGCGCGAGCCCACCAGGTCGACACCGACAAGGCGTGGACGCGCTTCGTGCAGCGCCTGTTCGACCGCGATCCGGCCGACCCACGCCTCCACCACCTCATCGTCGACACGACGGCGATCCCGCTGTCCGACGCGGTCGAGCTGATCGCTGGAGCCGCGACAGCATTTTGGGAGCGAGGCCTCGGATGCCGATGACACCCGAGCAGATCCATCAACGCCGCTGGTTCACGCTCGGCGTCCTCTGCCTCTCACTTGTGGTCATCAGCGTCGACAACACGATCCTCAACGTCGCATTGCCGTCGATCGTGCGCGACCTCGGAGCCGAGGGGTCGCAGCTCCAGTGGATCATCGACTCCTACACGATCGTGTTCGCCGGGATGCTGCTCACCGCCGGCGCGCTCGGCGACCGGTTCGGTCGGAAGAAGGCACTCACCGCGGGACTGGTCATGTTCGGCTCGTTCTCCGCGCTCGCTTCGCGGTCGACGTCGCCCGAGATGCTGATCGTCGCCCGCGGCCTCATGGGGATGGGCGGCGCGTTCATCTTCCCGACCACGCTGTCGATCCTGACGAACACGTTCTCGGGCCGGGAGCGGGCACGTGCGATCGGCATCTGGGCGGGTGTCGCCGGCCTCGGCATCGTGATCGGCCCATTGGGTGGCGGGCTGCTGCTCGAGCACTTCTGGTGGGGGTCGGTGTTCCTCGTCAACGTGCCGATCACGGCGACGGCGATCGTGCTCGGGATCTTCTACGTGCCCGACTCGCGCGATCCCGAAGAGGGACGGCTCGATCTCGTCGGCGCAGGGCTGTCCATCGTCATGCTCGGGTTCATCATGTTCGGGATCATCGAGGCACCCGACCTCGGGTGGGGCGCGCCACAAGTCGTCGCGTCGCTGACCGCAGGGCTCGCACTCCTCGGCGTGTTCGTCTGGTGGGAGCTGCACAACGAGCACGCGATGCTCGACATCCGCTTCTTCAAGAACCCACGGTTCACTGCGGCGTCGGCCACGATCACGTTGACCTACTTCGCGCTGTTCGGCTCCACCTTCCTCCTCACGCAGTACTTCCAGTTCGTCCTCGGCTACTCGCCGTTGAAGGCGGGGATGATGACGGCTCCGGTCGCCATCGGGATCATGGGCTTCGCGCCACAGGCGCCGAAGCTCGTCGATCGCTTCGGCACGAAGCGGGTCATCCTCAGCGGGTTGCTGGTCGTGGCCGGCGCGCTCTGCTGCTACGCGTCGAACACGATCATGTCGTCGGTCATCGGCGGGATGCTCGTGCGCGTCATGTTCGGCGCCGGCATGGGGCTGACGACCGCGCCGGCGACCGAGTCGATCATGGGCTCGCTGCCGATCGGCAAAGCCGGTGTGGGCTCGGCGGTCAACGACACGACGCGACAGACCGGAGGCGCGCTCGGTGTCGCGGTGCTCGGCAGCATCTTCGCCCTCCGCTACCACTCCGTCATCAGTCAGGCCTCGGGCATCCCGGCCGACATCAGCGCGCAGGTGAAGGACTCGGTGGGCAAGGCACTGGAGGCCGCGCAGCGACTCGGCGGCCCGCAAGGGGAGGCCGTCGCGGCGATCGCGCGGAACGCCTTCATCGTGTCGATGCGACTCGTGTACGGCATCGCCGCCTGCGTCGTGCTCGGCGCCGCGTTCGTCACGTGGAGGTTCCTGCCCGCGCGTGCGCCGACGGAGGGCGTGCTGTTCGACGAGGAGGTCGAGGTCGCCGAAGCGCTCAGCGTCACCGACGCGTGAGCGCCCGGCGCCCCCGGCGTCTGATTGGTTGCGTCAGCTCAGTGCGTAGAAGCGGAACATCGGGTGGTCGATCGGCAAGATGTCGACGGTCGCGAAGCCGGCATCGGCCGCATACCGGCGGAACGTGTCCGGACGCATGACCGTGCCGGTGCCCGCTGACGGCGCGTCCGCCATCCCGACCGGGAGGCAGTGCAGCACGCTGGCTGCGTAGAAGAGCCGCTCGATCGGGTTCTCGGTTGCGGGTTCGAACGTCTCGGCGACGTTTTCGTCCATGACGAGGACGACGGCATCGGACTTGCCGAGGGCGCGCATGTTCCGCAGGGCGGCGACGGGCCGCGCGAGGTCGTGGATCATCTCGAACGCCAGCACGACGTCGTACGACCCGAGCTGCGCGCGCGTCGAGAGATCACCGGCGACGTCGACGAGCTCGAACCGCACGCGGTCCGCAACGCCGGCTTCTGCGGCGTGCTTGCGAGCCGCGGCGATCGACGCGTCGTCGAGATCGAAGCCGTCGACGCGCGCATTGGGCCATGCGTTCGCGATCGCGATCGCCGCCCAGCCCTCGCCACAGCCGATCTCCGCGACCCGAGCGTCGCTGCGCTCCAAGCGCGACGCGGCGCCAGGCACCGTGGGGAGCCACTCCGTGGTCAGGAGGTTCGAGAACGCGGGTCGGATGAAGTCGCCTTGGGCATCGTGGATCGCGTAGTCCGCATACGGCACGCCTCCACCGCTACGGAACGCGGCCTGCAGCGCGGGGAGCACGGTCCCGACCGCGGGCAAGAGGTCGAACAACGGACCGACCGACGCCAGGCTCTCGGGATCGGTCAGGCACGCGGCGGCGGCCATCGGCAGCGTGTACGTGCGGCTCGCGGGATCGCCCTCGATGTGGTCAGCGACGACCGCGACGAACCCCGCGGCGGCTTGCTGCTCGAGCCACTCCTGCGCGTAGCGAGGATGGATGCCTGCGGCGGTGGCGAGTCCGGCCGGGGTTGCCTCG
>DATKAS010000055.1:0-10976 GCA_035497855.1 Acidimicrobiales bacterium | reverse complement strand
CGGGCGAGCTGGTGGACTTGATCGACGATGGCAGCCTCGACCTCGAGGTGTTCCAACGCGATGTCCTCGTGCCGCTCGAGCTCGACGTGTTGGGCTGCCCCACCACAGCTACGTGGCGCCCCGGGCAGCTCGCGGCGGGTCTCCTCGGCACGCTGCCCGCGAAGGTCAAGTCGCGGGGCTGAGCCTCGATCGAGTCACTTCATGTGGTCGGTGAACCACTCACGGGCGGCCTCGGCCGCGGCTTGCAGCGTGCCCGGTTCCTCGAACAGATGGGTCGCTCCTGGGACGACGACGAGCTGGTTCTCGCACCGCAGCTGTGCCTGCGCCTCGCGGTTCAAGTCGAGCACCACGTGATCGTCACCGCCCACGATGAGCAGCGTGGGGGCAGTGACGTCGGCGAGGCGACCCATCGCGAGGTCGGGACGACCTCCCCGTGACACGACGGCGGCGATGTCTGCTCCGGGTTCGGTCGCAGCCCAGAGCGCGGCTGCAGCGCCGGTGCTCGCGCCGAAGTAGCCGATCGAGAGTCCGTCGATCGACGGGTCGGCTCGCAGGTCGGCCGTCACGCTCGTGAGGCGACTCCCGAGCAGGTGGATGTCGAAGACGTTGGCGCGGTCGTGCTCCTCCTCGACGGTCAGCAGATCGAAGAGCAAGGTGCCGAACCCGGCCCGGTTGAGGACGTCGGCGACGTAGCGGTTGCGAGGGCTGTGACGGCTGCTCCCACTGCCGTGCGCGAAGACAACGAGACCGAGCGTCGGTTCCGGCAATGTGAGGTGACCTGCGAGCCGAACAGCACCGGCTCGAACCTCGAGCTCCTCGCCGCCTTCGCGTCGCGCCGGGTGGGTGTGCGAACCGTGGGCGAGAGCGGCACGGTCGAGGCAATCGATGACCTCGTCGTCGCTCGTCTGCGAGAAGTCGGCGTAGAACTGGCCGATCGCGTAGAACGGTTCGGGCGTCTCCACGCAGATGAGCTCGTCAGCCACCCCGGCAAGACGTGTCCGCCAATCAGGCGGTGCCACCGGTACCGCAAGTACGACTCGTGCGGCGCCGTGAGCGCGCGCCACCTGACACGCGGCTCGAGCAGTTGATCCGGTCGCGATGCCGTCATCCACGACGATCGCGGTACATCCCTCGAGTGGCACGCGCGGCCGTTGCCCGCGGAATTCGCGGGCGCGGCGCACGAGCTCGGCACGTTCTTTCCTCTCGACCTGGGCGAGCTCGTCTTTCGTCACCTGAGCGAGGTGCATCACATCCTGATTGAGGATCCGGACGCCGTCTTCGCCGATCGCTCCCATCCCGAGCTCGGGCTGGAAGGGCACACCGAGCTTGCGGACGACGATGACGTCGAGCTGGGCGTCGAGCGCCTTCGCGACCTCAAATGCGACGGGAACTCCGCCACGCGGCAGCCCGAGCACGACGAGGTGCGTTCCTCGCAGATGCTCGAGCTGATTGGCGAGCCTCCGTCCTGCATCGACGCGATTCGTGAACATGACTGCCTCACTCCGAATGGATTGCACGTAGGACATCGAGACGAGCCGCGCGGCGTGCCGGCAGCAACCCCGCGAGGGTGCCGAAGACGGCCGCGGCGAGGACGATGCCAATCAAGGTCCCGACCGGAACCGCGACGGTCCGCACCGCCGACTCCGGCATTGCCGAAGCGGTGGCGATGCCGAACAGCATCCCGACGACGACTCCCAGAAGAGCGCCGAAGATCGCGACGGTCACCGCCTCGGTGAGCACCATCTGGCGAACTTGTCGGCGCAGCATCCCCACCGCTCGGAGCAGGCCGATCTCCCGAGTGCGTTCGAGCACGGAGAGCGCCAAGGTGTTCGCGATGCCCATCAGCGCGATGAACAGCGCGAGCGCGAGCAGACCGTTGACCGCGACGAGGAGGCCATTCAGCTGCGCCTCCTGGCTCGCGCGGAACTCAGCGCGATCCTCCAACTTGACCTGTGGGTATGCGGCGAGCGACGCAGAGATCGCGGCCCGCGCTGTCGCGGTGTCGGTGCCGGGCGCGATCCGGGCGAACGTGAAGACGTCGAGCTGGTTCGCCGGGTAGTACTTCTCGAACGTCTTCATGTCGATGAGGTAGTTGCCCGCCCAGGTCGCATCGCCGTAGATCCCCGCCACTCGAAGCTGTTGGGGTCCGCCGCTCGCGAACTGCACCTCGACGGTGTCGCCCACCTTCAGCCCGAGGTCGCGCGCAGGATCCTTGTGGATGAAGATCGAACCCGGGCCGAGGTCTGCCCACGAGCCGCTCCGGAGGTCGATGTCGACGACCTGCCCTGCCGCTGCGGGATCCACCGCCACGATGTTGCGTTCGTGGCCGTTGAAGAGGAACCGGTCGAAGCGCACGCCCGTCACGGCGTCGAGCTCAGGGAGACGCGCCAACGCCGCGGTCAGCGCTGGGCTGTAGCCCGTGTTCGAGTCTGTCGACACGATGTAGTCGGCAAGGACGGCATTGTCGATCGACGCGCTGAAGGTCTTCTTGATCGACGTGCCCACGACGAAGACCATGGTCACCAGGGCGAGACCGATCATCAGTGCTGCAGCGGTCTTTGCCGTGCGATACGGGTTGCGAGTGGTGTTCGCTCGCCCCAGTCGGCCCGCGGTCCGGAACGGAGCTCCGATCACGCGTCCGACGGCTCGAGTGACCGGCACGGCGACCACGGGGCTGAGCTGCGCAACCCCGAGGAACACCATGATCGCCCCGCCCCCGATCGAAAGGAGGATCGGCAGTGCGCCTTCCGCGACGTAGAGCCCGAGGAACACGAGCAAAGCGCCGCACGCGACGACGGCCCCGGCCAACGAGGCTCGGCGAGCGGACGACGCGTGGGCGACCACGTAGCCCTCTCGCAACCCTTCGATCGGCGGGATCCTCGCCGCTCGTCGTGCGGGCACGACTGCTGCAGCGATGGTCACGCCGAGCCCGACGAGGATCGCGGCGATCCAAGTCCTCCCAAGCAGCACGAGGGAGCTCGATGGCATGTCGAGGCCGCCGGCGGCGAGGATCGCGCGCAGCAGGTGAGCGATCAGCAAACCGAACCCGACGCCGAAGACCAGGCCAGTCATCCCGATGATGCTCGCTTCGACCAAGACGGAGCGTGTCACCTGATCCGGTGTCGCACCGATCGAGCGAAGGAGCGCGATCTCGCGAGTCCTCTGCCCGAGCAGCACGATCGAGAACGTGTTGTTGATGTAGAACGCGGCCACGAAGATCGCGACTGCGGCGAAGGCGAGCATCACGTTCTGGAACACGTCGAGAAGGCCACTGACTGTGTTCATGCCCTCGTCTCTCACCGTCGCCGACGTCACCGCTTCAGTGCCAGCCGGCAGCACCGACTGGATTCGTTGCACCAGGTCGGCGGGAGACACGCCGGGTGCGGCCCGCAGGTCGATGCTGTCGAACTGACCGCTGGCGCCGAACAGCTGCTGCGCCGTGGCCGTGTCGAACGCGGTGAGTCGAGCGCCGAGGAGGTTGTTCGCGTTCCCGAAGGTGAAGATGCCGACGATTGTCACGTCGTGCTGCGTTCCGTCGACGAGGAGCACCTTCGTGCGGTCACCGACGGAGAACCCCGCGTCGGTTGCCGACGCGCGGTCGATCGCCACCTCACCGACGCCGTGGGGCTTTCGTCCGTCGTCGAGCTTCACTGGGTAGAGCTCGTCTTCCTCGCCCCACGAGACCCCGAGGAACGGTGCGCCCATCGTCTTCAGGGGCTTCCCTTGCTTGTCCAACAGCTGCGCATAGCCACTGACCGTCCCTTCGGCCACGGCGACACCGTCGACACCGCGGACGACGTCGAGGAGGCTCTCGGGCACACGACCTCGGCTCACGCCGATCGTCCCGCCGCCTTCGATGGGCGTGGAGGCGCGCACGGAGACGTCCACCCCCTTGTTGACGTTGGCGAAGAGGTCAGCGACGGAGGCTCGGAGCGAGTCGGTCACGACGAACGCGCCGACGACGAACGCGACGCCGGTGACGACGGCGAGGGTCGTCAGCAGGAAGCGAAGCTTGTGGGCGAACACGCTGCGGATGCCGATGCGCAGCACCGCTCATTCCCCCAGTGTCTTCAGGCGCTCGAGCACGCGCTCCACGGTCGGATCGAGCATCTCGGCGACGATGCGCCCATCGGCGAGGAACAGCACGCGTTCGCCGTAGCTCGCTGCGTTCGCGTCGTGGGTCACCATCACGATCGTCTGTCCGAGCTCCTCGACCGCCCGCTGCAGGAAAGCGAGGATCTCGCCCGCCGAGCGGCTGTCGAGGTTCCCCGTCGGTTCGTCCGCGAACACGATCTCGGGTTTGCCCGCGAGGGCACGCGCGATCGCGACGCGCTGCTGCTCACCTCCCGAAAGCTGGTTCGGACGGTGATCGAGGCGGTGTCGCAACCCGATCGCCGCGATGATCTGCTCCATCCACTCGGGATCGATGTGACGACGACCGAGGTCAGCGGGAAGCCTGATGTTCTCGATGGCGGTCAGGGTCGGCACGAGGTTGAAGGCCTGGAAGACGAATCCGACGTGATCTCGGCGGACGATCGTGCGCTCCTTCTCGGTCATCCGGGAGACGTCGATGCCACCGAGCCGGACGGAGCCCGACGTGAGTGAGTCGAGCCCTGCGAGACAGTGCATCAAGGTCGACTTCCCCGACCCCGAGGGCCCCATCACTGCGGTGAGCTGGCGAACGGGGAAGTCGACGGTGACGCCGTCGAGTGCCCGCACGGCCAGGTCTCCCTTCCCGTAGACCTTCACTGCGTCGATCGCGCACGCCGCAACGCCCTCGCGGACCGCGTCCAAGGTCTGCATGGCTTGACTGTGCGCCGCGGCGCGTGCGGATCGAAGGGGCGTAAGTCCCGTCGCGTTCGTTCACGCAACGGCCACCCACCCGTCACTCTGAGCGGGACGTTTGCCTCTGGCGAGCGCGTCGAAGCTCAGTTCAAGATGCGAAGAGATGACGCGCGACATGGAGGATCCGTGAACGTGGACGTGTCCGAGGCGGCGCCGAGCGGAGTGCGCAAGCGAGACGTGTTGGAGGAGCTGGGTGAGTCGACCCTCCTGTTGCCGTCGCTCGTCGCGAGCGGACTCGAGGCGAACGACCGGGCGAAGTACCTGCTGACCCTGTTGCAGGCCGCCCGGCAGCATGCCGACGCGCCTGGCACGCCGGTCTTCTCGCTGCGAGAGGAACGACTGGCGGCCGGGGTCGTCGAAGCCGACCTCGACACCGTCGTCGGCCGCTCCCGCCGGCTCGACGACGACGTCTACGAGATCCCGTTCGCCGGGCGTCTGCACGGGGAGCTGGTCGCAGCGATCGCAGAGATGCTCCGCCCAATCGAGGTAGCGCACATGGAACGGGCGCCTGATCGCGCTCGACTCGACGCTCTCGCACTGGCAGGCCCCGACGCAACCAGCGAGACGCTCCGCGGTGGCTACCTCGACCAGATGACCTCAGCGGACCGATCGTGCGGCGACTCGTTCCATCTCCTCGTGATGGACGCTCACCGCGCGCTCAATCGTCTCCATGCCGAAGTCGCTCGAGACACGATCGACGGAGCTTCTGTTTTCGGGCTCTTACCGGGAGACCGTGATCTCGTCGCCGCGTTCATGGCCGGCGTGCATGCGACCATGGCGCTGAAGTTCGATCACCCCGGTCTCACGACGAGTTCGACGCGCGTCGGCGGTCGACTGTTGATCGAGAACGACCTCGGAACGACCAACGCGCACGTCGTGGTGGTGGCCGTGGAGAATCTCGATGCGACGGTCACCTACACCGACGTCCATGCTCGTCGGCTCGCGTTCTTCCAGTCGATGCTCGACCGCTTCCCGGTGGCCTGGTCGAATGCGGAGCAGCTCGGCGGTGGACCGATGCTCGGCGCCCACCATGTCGCGGTGGGTCGCTACAGGGCACCCGATCGCGCCGCGCTCGAGGACTACCTCCGCCATGTCGGCTCACGACTCGTCTTCGTGATCGACTGGAACCGCGCGCGCAAGCGGCTGACGACGATCGTCGGTCGCAACGATTCGGTGCGCCTGCTCCGCTGGGCTGCTGAGCAAGACCTCGGCCACATGGCGCTCTTGCTCCTCGGCGGCGAGCGACTGATCTATGACGCGGTCGAGCACGCCGCGAAGATCCCCGCTCGCTATGGAGAGCCACTCGTCGATGTGCTCGGTCGGGAGGCGACGACCGACCTCGTGCGGTTCGCGCTTCGTGCCGCCTCGGAGGGGCTGCGATCGGGCAAGTCGCCGTTGCTGATCCGCGATGAAGTCCGGGTCGAGGTCCTACGGCACGCGCAAGCCTCGCACCGCGGGCTCCTCGACAGCGCGGCGGAGCACGCAATCCTCATCGTGGAAGCGGCCCAAGCGTTTCAGGGTGCGCTCGTGCGTCTCGGTTCGCTGGACGACCATGGCGGCCTCATGCGTCTCGCATCGCGGGCGGCAGGGTGGGAGCACGACGCGGACGAGATCGTCATCGCACAACGACAGGCCGCCGAGCGCGTCGACGGAGGCGAGACCTTGGCGGGGCTCACGACCACAGCGGACGACGCCATCGATCTCGTCGAGGAAGGCGTCTACTTGCTCACGCTCGTGCCCGAGGACGCGATAGCGGCCGTACGGCCGATCCTGCTGCCGCTCGCCTCGATCGTCGTCACCGCATCGCGTGAGCACCTGAAGGTGATCGAGATCGCGCGTGAGGTCGTCGACAGTGCGGACCCCGAGGACCTCGAGGACTTCATCGTCGCCGTGGACCGTGTCGCCAGCCTCGAGCACGACGCGGACGACGCTGAGCGCGCCGCTCGGGCCGCAATGGTCGCAACCGCGCCGGACTTCCGCAGCCTGTACATCGTCGACAACTTGGTCCGCGCCGCGGAGGGAGCCACCGATGTGTTGCTCCGCGCCGCCCTCGGCCTGCGCGACCACATCCTCAGCCTGCTTTCGGCACGATGAGCGTCGACATGAGAGTCGCCAGCGAGGCCGAGCTCGCGTTCTTGGATGCCGCGGACCCGGACGTCGCGCGCGCCGAAGCAGTGGGCGCCAAAGCCGCGAACCTCATGCGGATGGCACGCGCTGGGCTGCCGGTGCCCCCTGGGTTCGTGCTCGGCACCAAGCTCTGCGTGGCATATCACGAGGCCGGCGAAGGCCTGCGTTCGGAGGTGATCACGCTCATCGAGCGGGGGGTGCGGCACGTCGAAGCGGCCACGGGTCTGCGCTTCGGCGCGAGCCGGCATCCACTGCTGGTCGCGGTCCGCTCGGGCGCGGCACGGTCGATGCCAGGCATGCTCGACACGATCCTGAACGTGGGGCTCTGCGATCTCACGGTGAGCGGACTCTTGCGTGCCACCGGCGATCCGGTGTTCGTCTGGGACTCCTACCGGCGGTTGATCGCGTCACATGCCGAGGTCGTTGCCGGGTGCCCTTCGTCGCTGTTCGACGAGGCCCATGCCGCCGCACTCGAGCGCGAGGGTGTGCCCACGGTCGCCGAGCTCGACGTTGCTGCATTGCGCTGGCTCGTCGACGAGATGAAGAGCATCTATCTCTCCACGACGGGCGGCCCCTTCCCGCAGGATCCGATGCAACAGCTGCGCGAATCGGTCGAGGCGGTCTTTCGCTCATGGAACTCCGATCGTGCGGTGACATACCGGAAGCTGGAGGGCCTCAGCGACCTCGTCGGAACGGCGGTCACTGTTCAAGCGATGGTGTTCGGCAACCAGGGAGTGACGTCCGGATCGGGTGTCGGGTTCACACGGGATCCCGCGACTGGGGAGAACCGGCTCTATGTGGACTTCCTCCTCAACGCCCAAGGCGACGACGTCGTCGGAGGTCGGCAGGTGACCGGTGACCCCGAACCGCTCATCGCCGCGGTCCCGGGTCTCGCACATCAGCTGCAGCACGTGCGGCGCACGCTCGAGTCCCTTTTCGGCGACGCGCAGGACTTCGAGTTCACCGTCGAAGACGGCAAGCTCTGGGTGCTCCAGTCGCGTACCGCCAAGCGCACCGATTGGGCCGCTCTGCAGATCACGTGTGATCTGGTGGACGAAGGCATTCTCGACGAGACGGCTGCCATCGATCGGGTCGCCGAGCTCGACGTGGAGCACATCGTCCGGTTGCGTCTCGATACCACCGGTGCGCCCGATCCGATCGGTCAGGGCACCGCGGCGAGCGCGGGCGTTGCGGCTGGGGTGATCGCCCTCGACGCGGTGACGGCACGCGCTCGGGCCGAAGGCGGTGAGACCGTCATCCTCGTGCGTGACGAGGCGTCGACAGATGACATCGATGCGTTCTCCGTATGTGCAGGGCTGCTCACCGCCCGCGGGGCTCGCACTTCGCACGCGGCGGTGGTCGCCCGACAGCGCGGCATGGCCTGCGTCGTCAACTGTGCCGACCTGACGATCGACGTGCACTCTCGACG
Source organism: Acidimicrobiales bacterium (assembly GCA_035497855.1). Classification (GTDB taxonomy): domain Bacteria; phylum Actinomycetota; class Acidimicrobiia; order Acidimicrobiales; family DATKAS01; genus DATKAS01. The sequence continues at coordinate 2,575 of DATKAS010000055.1, read as the reverse complement.
GGCGGCGTTGGGCTCTCGCCAGCTGCAGGAGGGGGACGCCATCACGTTGGACGGCGCTGAAGGCGCGGTGTACCCCGGCATCCTCGAGCTCGTGGAGGAGCGCCCGACCGAGCTCGTGAAGCGCGTGAGAGCCTGGAGGCACGATGAGAGCGAAGCTGGAAGATGACATGGAGGTCGAGCTGCAAGCGGAAGCGGCGAACGGACGCCGTGCGCAACGCGCGCCTGCGCCTTCGGGAGGTGCGGTCTACGGGCTCGGGATGATCGGCGCGCTCGTGTGGTTCTGGCAGCAGGCCGACGGCGTGGGAGAACACGCCGTCGCCGTGCTGAAAGCGGTCGCGTGGCCGGCGTTCCTCGTGTACGAGGCGTTCAAGGCGCTCAAGCGCTGACCTGACCGCGCGCGACCCGTGATGCTCCAGACCGCGCAGTGGGTTCTGGCGGCCGCGCTCGCAGATGCGAAGCGGCGAGCGCGCGCCAAGGGCTGATCTGGTTCTACGGTGAGCGCATGCCCGCTCCCACCATCACCGCTGAGCCCAAAGACCTCGGCTTCGACGCCGATCGACTCGCTCGCATCACCTCGCACTTCAAGGTCTATGTCGACGACGGCCGCCTGCCGGGGTGGGCGATCGCCGTGTCGCGGAACGGCGAGACGCCCTATCTCGAGACCTATGGGAAGCGCGACCTCGAGTCGGGAGCCCCCGTCGAGCTCGACACGGTCTGGCGCTTCTACTCGATGAGCAAGCCGATCACGTCGGTCGCCGCGATGATCCTGTTCGAGGAAGGCAAGCTCGAGCTCACGGATCCGGTCGCGAAGTTCATCCCCTCGTTCGCCGACACCCGCGTCTACTCGAAGGGCCCCGCGAACAACCCCGGGACCGTACCGCAAGCGCAGCCGATGACTGTGCACAACCTGCTGACCCACACCTCGGGCCTCACGTACGGGTTCATGTACGCGACGGGTGTCGACCACCTCTATCGACAGGCGGGCTTCGAGCTCGGCACGCCCGAGGGACTCGATCTCGCCGGCGCATGCGACGCGTGGGCCGCGATCCCTCTGCTCTTCCAGCCCGGCACCGAGTGGAACTACTCGGTGTCCACTGACGTGCTCGGCCGCGTCGTCGAAGTGGTGTCGGGACGGACGCTCGCCGACTTCATCGAGGAACGCATCTGCCGTCCGCTCGGGATGGCCGACACGTCGTTCTGGTGCACCGATGAGCAAGCCGATCGCTTCGCTGCGCTCTACGTGCCGATGCCCGGCACGCGCAAAGCAGTGCCAGCGCCGCTCGGTCAGCGCACCAGCGAACCGCCGATGTTCCTCGGCGGCGGAGGCGGGCTCGTCGGCACGCTCCATGACTACATGCGGTTCTCGCAGATGATCGCCAACAACGGTGTGCTCGACGGTGTGCGCATCCTGGGGTCGCGCACCGTCGACTACATGGGCCAGAACCACCTTCCCGGCGGCCACGACCTCGCTGAGGTCGGCCGGCCGCTGTTCACTGAGTCGGTCTTCGACGGCACGGGCTTCGGGCTCGGCTTCTCGGTGGTCATCGATCCGGTGAAGGCGAAGAACCTCTGCTCGAAGGGCGAGATGGCGTGGGGCGGTGCGGCGAGCACTGCGTTCTGGGTCGACCGCAAGGAGGGCATCACCGCGCAGTTCATGACGCAGCTGCTGCCCTCGAGCACCTGGCCGATCCGCGCCGAGCTGCGCAAGCTGGTGTACGCCGCTCTCGTCGACTGAGAAGGTTCATCGCTCCGCGGTGAAATGGATCACCGCAACCTTCGTCTTCACGCGCCCGTATTCGCTTGCACAAGGCGAGCGGCGCGACCAAGTCCGTCGCTCCGAGTGATCCGAAGGAGCAGAGATGAAGACGTATCGCATCGGCGGACTCGTGCTGGCAGGCGGGCTTCTCTTCGCGGCGTGCAGCAGTGGCGCCCAGCTGAGTGGCGCGGGGTATGGCGGTGGAACGGGTGCAACGGCGGGGTCGACCCAGGTGACCGTCCAGACGTCGGCGAGCAAGCTGGGAACGATCCTCGTCGACTCGCAAGGCAGGACGCTCTACGCGTTCACCAACGATGCCAACGGCATGCCCACCTGCGACGGCGCATGTGCCGACGCATGGCCTCCGGTCGCTGCAGACGGGAACACGACGGTCGGAGGTGGTGTCGCCGCCGGCCTCCTCTCGATGGTTCCTCGGGCTGACCACACGTCGCAGCTGAAGGTGGGCAAGTGGCCCGTCTACCTGTACGCGGGCGACGGCGCACCCGGAGATGTGAACGGCGAGGGCAGTGGCGGTTCGTGGTTCGTGCTCGCGCCCGATGGCTCGCTGATCAGGAACTGATCGGGACGACGAACGTGTGCGCGGTCGTCCTGGTGAGCGGAGCGTTACCGCAGCAGCGAAGCGAGCGTCGTGTCCGCATCGGCTGGGACGCCGTGCGCGGTGAACCATCGGCACACGTTCGCGAGGTCACGGTGCAGGAGCTCGTAGCCGATGGTCGAGCGGTGCAGATCGACCGCCTGCGGCACGTCGATCAACCAGACCTGCTCTCGCCACCACAGCACGTTGTAGGCGGACAGGTC
>DATKAS010000054.1:0-7892 GCA_035497855.1 Acidimicrobiales bacterium | reverse complement strand
GGTGAAGCTGAGCGAGGTCGTGCCGGTCGCGATCGGGACGCCGTGGTTCGTCATGACCATCGATACCGAGACGTGTGCGTCGCTCCCCGTGTCGATCTCGCTGATCGTGCAATCCCCGGGTGGGATGCCGCCCTGTCCGATGATGTAGGTACCTGGTCCGCCCGGGCCGATCGGCGGCTCGATGTCGTTGTCGATCGAGCCGCCCTCGCCGAAGTCGCAGGTGATGTGGAACTGCGCGGGACGCGTCCACGTGCTCGTGTCACCGATCACGACCTTGCGGCCGATGATCGCAGCTCCGGCAAGCGTGTTGCTGAACGTGCAGGTCACTGCGGTGTCACCTTCATCGGAGAGTGTGATCGTGACCTGCTGGCCGCCGAGGTTGACCACGGGATCGCCGCCCGTACATTCGATGTCGGTGAGCTGGTAGGGCCCGTCCGTGCCGTTCTCGGTGATGGTGTACGTGCCGAGCTCGAGCGACGTGAGCACCGACCGCGCCGGCACGCCTGGCGTCGCGGTCGGCGTGGTCACTGACGTGTTGAAGTCGCCCGGGCCACTCACGTTGAAAAAGGCCGCGGCGCTGCCAGCGTCGACTTGCTTGACGATGTCGATCTCACCGGGCGGCGCCTCCTGCGCCCGCGCTGTGGGCGCGGCGATCCCGAGACCGACGGCTGCGACGATTGTGGCGAGCACGATGCGGGCGGCGCGACGAGACGCCCCAACTCCGGAAGGCATCGGTGCAGCATTGTGCGATCAGCGGAATCCGGCAACTTTGCCCCGGAGGGGCCGAATGCCCTGGCAACTAGGCTCGGCGCGTGACCTACGTCTACGCGTTCGACCACAAGCACCGGCGCGCCCCGATGGACATGAAGGATCTGTTGGGAGGCAAGGGCGCCAACCTCGCCGAGATGACGTCGGTGCTGGGCCTTCCGGTGCCGCCCGGGTTCACGATCTCGACCGACGCCTGCCGGGCGCACATGGAAGGCGGCTGGCCGGCTGGCCTCACCGACGAGGTGGCGAAGCACGTCGAGAGGCTCGAGAAGAAGATGGGCCGGAAGCTCGGGGATCCGTCCGACCCGTTGCTCGTGAGCGTGCGCTCGGGTGCGAAGTTCTCGATGCCGGGGATGATGGACACGGTCTTGAACCTCGGGCTCTCCGACCGCTCGGTTCGCGGGCTCGCCGCGCAGACGAACGACGAGCGCTTCGCCTACGACTCGTACCGTCGCTTCATCTCGATGTACGGGCGCATCGTGCTCGACATCCCGGCCCTCGAGTTCGACGAGCCGTTCGAGAAGGCGAAAGCTGCGGCAGGCGCGAAGAGCGACGCCGATCTGCCCGCCCCATACCTCGCTGACCTGTGTGGGGAGTACAAAGCGGTCGTCAAGAAGGTGACCGGCCGGTCCTTTCCGCAGGACCCGATGCAACAGCTGCGAGGTGCGATCGAAGCTGTGTTCCGCAGCTGGAACGGTGCACGCGCGATCGCGTACCGAAATCGCGAACGCATCAGCCACGCCCTCGGCACTGCTGTGAACGTTCAGGCGATGGTGTTCGGCAATCGCGACGAGAGCTCTGGAACGGGAGTGGGCTTCACGCGCAATGCGGCGACGGGAGAGAACAAACCGTACGGCGACTTCCTCGTGAACGCGCAGGGAGAAGACGTCGTCGCAGGCATCCGCAACACCGAAGACCTCGACTCGCTGAGCCGGCAGTTCCCTCAGATCTACAAGGAGCTGCTCGCGATCTTCCGCCGGCTCGAGACGCACTACCGCGACATGTGTGACACGGAGTTCACGATCGAGCACGGCAAGCTCTGGATGCTGCAGACCCGCGTGGGTAAGCGCACAGGGTCTGCGGCGCTGAAGATGGCCGTCGACATGACCAAGGATCGTCACATCAAGCTGTCGAAGGACGAAGCGGTGTTGCGCATCACCGGCGACCATCTCGACCAGGTGCTCCATCCTCAGCTCGCATCGCGGGATCTCAAGGTGATCGCGACCGGTCTGGCAGCGTCGCCGGGTGCCGCGGTCGGCAAGGCGTACTTCACCGCGGACGACGCAGCCGATGCTGCCGAGCGTGGCGAGAAGGTCATCCTCGTGCGGCAAGAGACGTCGCCCGAGGACGTGCACGGCATGAGCGTGAGCGAAGGGATCCTCACCTCGCGGGGCGGGCTCGTGAGCCATGCGGCCGTTGTGGCGCGTGGTTGGGGCATCCCCGCGGTCGTGGGCGCGGAGGCGCTGCGCATCTACGGCGACGGTTTCACCGTCGGCGACATCGTCGTTCGCGAGGGCGACGTCATCTCGATCGACGGCACGACGGGGCACGTGATCCTCGGCGCGGCGACTTTGACTGCATCAGAGCCGCCCCCCGAGTTCGACGTGATCCTCGGGTGGGCCGACAAGATCCGCAAGGGCAAGCTCGCGGTGCGCGCGAATGCCGACAACGGCCCGGACGCTGCGAACGCCCGCGGCTTCGGAGCCGAAGGCATCGGTCTCTGCCGCACCGAGCACATGTTCCTCGGTGAGGACCGCTTGCCTGTCGTGCGGCGCATGATCCTCGCCCAGACGCGCGAAGACGAAGCAGAGGCGCTCGAGCAGCTGCGCGTCGTCCAGAAGGCCGACTTCATCGACATCCTCGAAGCGATGGACGGTCTGCCGGTGACCGTGCGACTGCTCGATCCGCCCCTGCACGAGTTCCTCCCGCGAATCGACGAGCTCGAGATCAAGAACGCGACAGCGGGGCTGACACCCGAGGAGGAGGAGCTCCTCGCTGCTGCGCGCTCGTGGCACGAGTTCAACCCGATGTTGGGCACTCGCGGCGTGCGACTCGGCGTGGTGAAGCCGGGTCTCTATGCGATGCAGGTGCGCGCGCTCATGGAGGCGGCTGCCGAGCGCGTCGAGGCCGGCGGCAATCCGATCGTCGAGGTCATGATCCCGCTCACGGTCACCCGACAGGAGCTCCGGCTCGCGCGTTCCTGGGTCGAGGACGCGATCGCAGCGGCGACCAAGGGGCTGAAGAAGAAGCCGTATGTGATCATCGGGACGATGATCGAGACGCCCCGCGCCGCGATCAGAGCCGACGAGATCGCGCAAGAGGCCGACTTCTTCTCGTTCGGCACCAACGACCTCACCCAGATGGTCTATGGGTTCAGCCGCGACGACGTCGAGAGCCGGATGATGCCCGTGTACCTCGAGCAGGGCTTGCTCAAGAACAACCCGTTCGAGACGATCGACGGGGTCGGGGTGGGCGAGCTCGTCAACCTCGCAGTCGAGCGAGGCCGAGCGGTGAAGCCGAGCCTCAAGCTCGGAGTGTGCGGCGAGCACGGTGGCGATCCCGATTCGATCGCGTTCTTCTACGACGCCGGGCTCGACTACGTGAGCTGCTCGCCGTATCGCGTGCCGATCGCCAGGTTGGCGGCAGCGCAAGCCGTGCTCGGTGCTGGCGGCAGCGACACCCGCTGACTGGTGAGCCTCATGGCGCTGCCGACCCAGGTGCTCGCATCGAGCTCCGATGGGTCGACCGGCGACTTCGTCGACTTCCACACCCCCTTGTGGGAGTGGGCGGCCCTGCTCGGGTTCATCACGGTGCTGCTCATGGTCGACTTGCTCGTCGTGCACCGCAAGGCGCACGTCGCGTCGACGAAGGAAGCGGCGATCGAGAGCGCGGTGTGGATCAGCATCGGCCTCGCGTTCGGGCTGATCTTCTTCGCGATGCACGGCGCTGCAGCGGCTGGCGAGTACTACGCGGGCTTCTTGATCGAGAAGAGCTTGTCGGTCGACAACGTCTTCGTCTGGGCGTTGATCTTCAGCTATTTCCTCGTGCCTCGGCAGTTCCAGCACCGCGTGCTGTTCTGGGGGATCTTCGGTGCCCTCGTGCTCAGAGCGATCTTCATCTTCGCGGGGGTCGCGCTCATCCAGAAGTTCTCGTGGATCATCTTCATCTTCGGCGGCTTCCTGCTGTTCACCGCGGTCCGGCTGATCGTGCACAAGGACGCCGAGGTGCATCCCGAGAACAATCCCGTGCTGAAGCTCGTACAGCGCGTGGTGCCGTCGTCGTCGGAGTACGCCGGGCAGCGCCTCTTCACCCGCATCGACGGCCGACGCCTCGCCACGCCGCTGTTCGCGGTGCTGGTCCTGATCGAGACCACCGACGTGATCTTCGCGGTCGACTCGATCCCGGCGATCTTGGCCGTGAGCCACCAGCCGTTCATCGTCTTCAGCTCGAACGCGTTCGCCATCCTCGGCTTGCGTGCCCTGTACTTCCTGCTCGCGGGCCTGCACGAGCGCTTCACCTACCTGCAGCAGGGCCTCGCGATCATCCTTGCGTTCGTCGGCATCAAGATGATCGTGTCGCACTGGTACCACATCCCTACCGGCCTCTCGCTCGGCTTCATCGCCCTCGTCCTCACACTCTCGATCGTCGTGTCCCTTCTCTCCGAGCGCGTGCCTGAGTCGGATCCTCCCGTGCAAGAGCACTGACGCGACGCGATGGCGATCGTCGACGAAGACGTCGAGCGGGTGCGCCAAGCGAGCGACCTCGTCGAGGTCGTGTCCAAGCACGTCGCGCTACGCAAAGTCGGCCGGCGATGGACCGGGCTGTGCCCATTCCACGCTGAGCGCACTCCGTCGTTCTCCGTCAACGGCGAGGACGGCTTGTACTACTGCTTCGGCTGCCAGGCGCGGGGTGACGTCATCAGCTTCGTCCGTCAGGTGGAGCAGCTCGACTTCGTCGGCGCCGTCGAGTGGCTCGCCGCGCGCAGCGGCATCACTTTGCGCTACACGAGCGCCGGTGAGGGCAAGGAGCGGCAACGGCGCAAGCGCCTCGTCGAGGCGGTCTCTGCGGCGCTCGACTGGTATCACGAGCGCCTGCTCTCTGCGCCCGACGCGGCCCCCGCTCGCGGGTACCTCCGGTCACGCGGCTACGACGGTGACATCGTGCGCGAGTACAAGCTCGGTTGGGCACCCGATGAATGGGATGCTCTGAGCCGCGCGCTCAACCTTCCCGACGACGTGCTGCGGGACACCGGTCTCGGGTTCCTCAACCGACGGAATCGTCAGCAGGATTCGTTCCGCGCACGAGTGCTGTTCCCGATCTCCGACGTGCAGGGCGATCCCGTCGCGTTCGGCGGCCGCGTGCTCCCGGGCGGTGACGGCCCGAAGTACAAGAACTCGTCCGACACGTCCATCTACGCGAAAGGCAGGGTGCTCTACGGCCTCGACCGCGCCAAGTCTGCGATCGTCGCCGCCGACGAGGTGATCATCTGCGAGGGCTACACCGACGTCATCGGGTTCGGCATCGTCGGGCTGCCACGCGCGGTGGCGACGTGCGGCACCGCCCTCACCGAGGATCACCTCAGGAGCCTTCGGTCGTTCGCTCGCCGGATCGTGCTCGCGTTCGACGCAGACGCGGCTGGCCAGGCGGCCGCCGACCGCGTCTACGAGTGGGAGCGCCGCTTCGATCTCGACGTCTCGGTCGCCGCGATGCCGAAGGGCTCCGACCCTGCTGACCTGGCCCGCACCGACCCCGACGTGCTTCGCGCCGCGGTCGAGGGAGCGGTGCCGCTCCTCGGCTTCCGGGTCGGTCGAGTGCTCGATGCCGGGCGGCTCTCGACACCCGAGGGTCGCACGCGCGCCGCGGAGGCCGCGCTCGACGTGATCCGTGAGCATCCGAACGAGCTCGTACGCGACCAGTACGTCATGCAGGTCGCTGCGCGCACGCAGCAAGATCCGGAACGGCTGCGCGCCGTGCTCGCACGCGCGATGCGCACGGGCACGGTCGCGATGCCCACCGAAACGGCAGCTCGCCGCTCGACGGAGACAGCCGAGGTCGTCGCGCTCCGCCTGCTGGTGCACAGATGGGACGACGCTGCGCCGTACCTGTCGGCCGCGCTCTTCACCGACGGTGTGGCTCTCGATGCATTTCGTGCCCTCGCAGCCACCTCGCGGCTGCAGGATGCGATCGATGTCGCGAGCCCCGAAGCGGCCGATCTCCTCGCGCGTCTCGACCAAGAGCCCGACCAGGCGGCGGCACTCGATCCCGCGGTCGAGATCGGACACCTGATCACGAACGCTGCGCAGCGGCGACTCACCGCGATCCTCGCAGGACCGAATCGACCGACTGACGTCGCTGACGTGCGAAGGCTGATCGACGAAGTGCGTGAGCAAGGTGCGAGGTCGGAAGCGGCCGCGCAGTTGCTAGGGTGGATCGAGGGTCAGGACGAGGAGAGGTGATGACCCAGGCCACTCCGGGAGCGCCCTGGTTGGGGGGCATGTCACCGAACGACCTCGAGCCTCACCTCTCCGCGTGGAAACTGCGGGTGCCTCCCGTCGTCAAACACGAAGAGTTCATGCTCGTCGTGAAGGACATCGACTTCGACGAGGACACGATCGTCGCTTGGCGCGTGCTGCTCGCACAGCACGGCGTCAGCCTCGACGAGCAAGTCGAAGAGATCGACCACCACGAAGTGCTCGCGACCGTGGCACGCGAAGCCGCAGTGGTCGACGCGCGTGACGACGACACCGTCGACGACGAGGTGATACCGGCGCGTCGCCTTCGCACGGCGCTCCTCGATCGCGATGCGTCGCGCTCCATCGGATCCACCTCGGATCCAGTGCGGATGTACCTGAAGGAGATCGGCCGCGTCCGCCTGCTCACCGGGCCCGAGGAGGTGAAGCTCGCGCAGCGCATCGAAGCGGGCGTGCTCGCGCAGCAGCGCCTCCAGGAGGGCGTATCCGATCCCGCGATGGAACGCCGGCTGAAGCGTGAGGTCCGCGAGGGCGACGACGCGAAGTCGGAGCTCATCCAGGCAAACCTCCGGCTCGTCGTCTCGATCGCGAAGCGGTACGTCGGCCGCGGCATGCTCTTCCTCGACCTCATCCAGGAAGGCAACCTCGGCCTGATGCGGGCCGTCGAGAAGTTCGACTACGTGAAGGGCTTCAAGTTCTCGACGTACGCCACCTGGTGGATCCGCCAGGCGATCACCAGGGCGATCGCGGACCAGGCCCGCACGATCCGCATCCCGGTGCACATGGTCGAGTCGATCAACCGGGTGATGCGGGTCCAGCGCCAGATGAACCAGGAGCTCAAGCGCGAGCCCACTGTCGAGGAGCTCGCCGCCAAGGTCGGGTTGCCGATCGCACGGGTCCGGGAGATCCACCGCATCGCGCAAGACCCGCTCTCGCTCGACTCGCCCGTCGGAGAGGAGGACGACTCGAACCTCGCGGACTTCATCGAAGACCAGCAGGCCGAGGCGCCGTCCGATGCTGCCGCCCGACGCATGCTCGTCCAAGCGGTCGACGAAGCCCTCGACGACCTGAACGACCGTGAGAAGGAAGTGGTGCGGCTCCGTTTCGGGCTCGTCGACGGGCAGCCGCGCACCCTCGAAGAGGTGGGCAAGGAGTTCGGCGTCACGCGTGAGCGCATCCGCCAGATCGAGTCGAAGACGCTCGCCAAGCTGCGCCATCCGCAGCGCAGCCAGAAGCTGCGCGACTACCTCGACAGCGAGTGATCGAACGAGCGACGCGGCGGGATGGCTCAGCCGAACACGAGCGCGCGTAGCTCGTCGACCGCGGGCTGTGGGTCGATGTCCACCCAGATCGCATGCATGCCCACCGCTCGCGCGCCTTCGACGTTGCGCATCGCATCGTCGAGGAACACGCCGCGCGTCGGGTCGCCGAGCCCGATCCGTCGCATGGCGAGCTCGTAGATCGCGGCCGTGGGCTTGCGCACGCCGACCTCGTGTGAGTCGACGATGTCGTCGAACAGCTCGTCGAACGGGAGCGCGTCCCACCACTGATTGCGGAACTCGGCGACGTTGTTGGTGATGATCGACGTGCGAACACCGTGCGCGCGCAGGTCGTGCACCACCTCGACCACCGCGTCGTTCAGCCGCCAGGTGC
>DATKAS010000053.1:0-6885 GCA_035497855.1 Acidimicrobiales bacterium | reverse complement strand
TCGACGCGTCGCTCGGCTTGCGCGATCGCGCTCGTGCACGTCGCCGGCTCGAGACGGGCACACACCTCCCACATCCGGCGATCGAGCAGCATCGCGTGCCCGCCGCCCGTGTGGCGCTCGATGAGCCACTCGACATCTGGGTCGACGGTCGCCGGATCGGCCGTGCGCGCTCGCTCTCGGTGCGCGTGACCGGCGAGCTCGTCGACGTCGTCGTCTAGGTTCGGCCCATGTACGCGTGGATCCTCGACGAGTCGCCCGGCACCTATCGATGGGGTGAGATGCCCGACCCCGAACCTGGCCCCGACGACGTCGTGGTGAGCGTCGTCGCGAGCGCGTTGAACCACATGGACCTCTGGCTCACGCGCGGCATGCCGAAGCCATCGCTCCCGCACATCCCTGGCTGCGACGTCGCTGGCATCGTGCACGCGGTGGGTAGCCGGGTCACCCACGTCGCCGTCGGTGACGAGGTCGTGGTCAACCCGGGTGTCTCACCGGTCGACGAGATCATCGCCTTGGGCAACGACAGCCCGATGGGCAGCGGGTTCGGGATCTGGGGAGAGCACGACCGCGGTGGCCACGCGAACTTCGCGATCGCGCCGGGGCGCAACATCGTGAAGCGGCCCGCGGACCGCACCTGGGAGGAGTGCGCCGCATATCCGCTGTGCTATCTCACCGCGTGGCGCATGCTCCGCCGCGCTCGCGTCGCCGCGGGCGACACGGTCCTCGTCGTGGGCATCGGCGGGGGTGTCGCCACCGCGGCGCTCGCCTTGTCCAAGGCCATGGGCGCGAACGTGTGCGTGACGTCTCGCGATCCGATGAAGCGCGAGCGCGCCCTCGAGCTCGGTGCGGTCGCTGCGTTCGACTCCGCCGACGCGAAGTGGCCGGTCACTGCCGACGTCGTGGTCGAGAGCGTCGGCCCCGCGACCTGGGATCAGTCGATCCGCGCGCTGGCCTCGGGAGGCCGTCTCGTCCTCTGCGGCGGCACCTCGGGCACCGCGGTCGAGCTGAACCTGCCTCGTCTGTTCTTCAAGCAGATCGAGATCATCGGCTCGACGATGGGCTCCTATCAGGAGTTCGCAGAGGTGACCGAGCTCGTCGCGAACGGCCTTCCTGTCGCGGTGGACGAGGTGTTCGCGCTCACCGACTACCCGGCCGCGCTCGCCCGGCTGGAGAAGGGCAGCCAGCTCGGCAAGATCGTGCTCAGCCACTGAGCCGGTCCGCCCGCCCGAATCATCCCAGGTCAGAGGGGGTGTTCGTTCACCGGCGGGCGGGTGACGGGGCCGTAGTCTGACCCGGTGTCCGTCTACGTCGCCGAAGAGTTCTCTCCCGAGGAAGAGGACATCCTTCGGCGATACGTGACGAACCTCGATCGCCCGGTCTTCGCACTCGTCAACCTGCCCGAGGTCGTGAAGGGCGCGCTCTTCGCCCGTTACTCACGCTCGAACAAGAGCCTGCGGCGCCTGTTCCTCGACGAGTTCGTCGGCGACCTCGACATCAGCGGCGACGCAAGCGTCGACGCGACCGTCGGGCTGCGACGGGCGGAGGAGCTGTACGACCGGGTGTTCTTCGAGTACGGCGACGACTCGGTCGCCCAGCTCGGCGGCGTGCACCTCGCGTGTGAGCAGGCGTCGAACCTCCTGACGAAGGTCTTGGAGTGGGGCCGTCTCGCGTCCTACCTCGAGCAATCGACCCGCTACATCGCGTACGACGTGCGCCTCGGTGGCCGCTACCGCTACTACCGCGACCCCGCGGTGCTCACGTCCTCACTCGGCACACGCTACGTGGGCGACCTCGACCGGCTTTTCGACACCTACGGCGCGCTCGTCACCGCGATGACCGAGTGGTTTCGCGAGGTCCACCCGAAGGACCCGAACGACTCCGACTTCGTCTACCGGCAAGCTGTGCGAGCCAAGGCGTTCGACTCCGCTCGGGGCGTGCTGCCCGCGGCGGCGATCTCGAACGTCGGCATCTACGCGAGCGGCCAGGCATTCGAGATGCTCCTGCTGCGCATGCGTGCGCACCCGCTCCCCGAAGCCCGCGCCTACGCGGAGCTCATGCTCGACGAGCTCCGCAAGGTCATCCCGTCGTTCCTGAAGCGCGTCGACGTCGCGGACCGCGGAGGGGCATGGGCGACCTACCTCGAGCAGACCCGTCTCGCCACCGAGCGGCAAGCCGACGAGCTCCTCGCGGGCGAGATCGAAGAGCCCGTCCCGTCGGTCACGCTCACCGACTTCGACCCCGAGGCTGAAGACAAGCTCCTCGCCGCGATCCTCTACCCCCACTCCGACCTGCCCGATCACCAGCTCCTCGCCCGCGTCCGGCTGCTCACCACCGACGAGCGCATGACGCTGCTCCGCGCGTACGTGGGAGAGCGGATGAACCGGCGCCACAAGCCGGGCCGCGCGTTCGAGCGCGTCGACTACCGGTTCGAGGTGCTGGCGGACTACGGCGCGTTCCGAGACCTTCAGCGTCATCGCATGCTGACCATCGAGTGGCAGCCGCTCTCGCCGCGGCACGGGTTCGAGCGTCCCGAGGAGATCGACGCGGCGGGGCACGGCGCCGAGTTCGATGCTGCGATGGAGCGCTCCGCCGCGCTGTACGCGAGCCTCGTCGAGGACTTCCCCCAGCAGGCGCCGTACGCCCTCTCGATGGCCTACCGCATCCGCTTCTCGATGCAGATGAACGCCCGTGAGGCGATGCACCTCCTCGAGCTGCGCACCGGCCCCCAAGGCCATCCCGCGTACCGTCGCGTCGGGCAGGAGATGCATCGCCTCATCGCCGAGCAAGCCGGCCACCGAGCGATCGCGGAGACGATGCGGTTCGTCGACCATCGCGAGTCCGAGCTCGAGCGCCTCGACGCGGAGCGCCGGGCAGAGGCACGCCGGCTCGGCCGATGACGTCAGGCTGAGCTCAGACCTTTCGTCGAAGCGGCCTCCTCGCGTACACTCTGCCTCCGAGCGGGCGGCGGAGGTCTCATGCCCCGTGCTCGCACCCCGAATCGCAGTCGTGCTCTCGTCTGCGCGTCCATCGTGCTCGCCGTCTGCGTCTTCGATTCCGGGCTCGCGCTGGCAGCCGATCCGGGCGACGCGACAATCGAAGCCGCGGCGTCGCCGCGCTACCAGGTGCGCAAGGGGGACTCGCTCACGGCGATCGCTCGGCGCAACGGTGTCACCGTCGCCGCGCTCGCCGCGGCGAACGGGATCCACAACGTCCATCTGATCAGGATCGGCCAATGGCTCGTCATCCCCGGCCCGGGTGTCGCCGCCGCGTCGCCCGCCCCGCCGCCGCTCGTCGCGCCTGCCGTCGCGCCCACTCCCGACGTCGCGCCGGTCGTCTACGTGCTGAAGAGCGGCGACAGCCTGAGCCGCGTCGCGAAGCGGTTCAAGGTCACGGTTGGCGCGATCGTGACGGCCAACGAGATCGCGAACCCCAACCGAGTATCGGTGGGCCTCCGGCTCGTCATCCCGATCGCAGGTGCGGTCAGTGCTGCCGCGACCACTACGTCGCCCGTGACGACAGCCCCCGCGACGGCGCCGACGACGACCGTCGATCCGACCCGAGACGCGATGGCGGCCGCGGTCGCCGGGGCGACATCGACGGATTCATCGACCACCTCACCGACGACCACCTCACCGACGACCATCGCGATCCCGACCACGATGGCCGCGCCACCCGCTGGCGTCACGCTCACGCAGGATCAGCTGCAGCGGCTGCCACCCGAGCTCCTCGCGATGCCCGACCGGCTGGCCCTCATGCCGGTGTTCGATCGTTGGGCGGCCGAGTACGGCCTCAACCCGAGCCTCCTGAAGGCGCTCGCGTGGATGGAGTCCGGGTGGCAGGCCTCGGTCGTCTCCTCTGCGGGAGCGGTCGGCATCGGCCAGCTGCTCCCCGGGACGGCCGCGTTCCTGTCGGTGCTGATCGGCGAACCCCTGGACCCGTACGCGGCGGAGGACAACATCCGGATGAGCGCCCGGTACCTGTCGCTCCTGCTGGGGCTCACGGCCGGCGACGTGAACCAGGCCCTCGCCGGGTACTACCAGGGGCTCACGTCGGTGCGGCGTGACGGCATGAAGGCAACCACGGCCGCCTACGTGAACACCGTGCTGGCCCTTCAGGGGCGCTTCTGACGAACTTGGGTGGGGGAGGGTGGAACTCGGCGCGTCGTTGCGTATGATCCCCGGCGCGCGAGCGGCCCCCTCCCCCCGAAACGCCGTCGTCGCAAGGATCTGATGGCAGACGAAGATGAATTCGCCGAGGAAGAAGACGCCGAGTTCCCCGAAGACGAGCTCGACGAAGAAGACCTCGACGAAGAAGAACCAGATCTCGAGGAGCTCGACGAAGAGCTCGACGACGTCGTCCTCACCGACGAGGACGACGTCGATGTCGTCGACACCCTCGAGGAGGACGACACCGAGGCGGCCACCCGTCGCACCGCCATCGCGACCGAAGAAAGCGGCGAGGAAGAGGACGACGACGACGACCTCGTCGAGCCCGACGACGTGGAGGCCGCGCTCGACACGATCCTCAAGGACCGCCTGGTCACGGTCGAAGAGGAAGCCGACGAGGAGGACGAGGAGGTCGAGGTCGATGACCGCGGCGATCCGGTCGATCGCATCCAGCCGAAGCGGCCGGGTGAATTCGTCTGCCAGTCGTGCTTCCTCGTGAAGCACCCGAGCCAGCTCGCCGACGCGACGCTGATGTACTGCCGTGACTGCGTCTGACGGCCACAAGCGCCCACGTGATCTCGTCGCGGACGTCTTCGTCTACGCCCCGATCGGTCTCGCGTACGAGATGATCGAGACGTTCCCGAAGCTCGTGTCCCGCGGGCGCGAGACAGCGACGATGGCGCGGCTCCTCGGCGAGATGGCCGTGCAAAAGGGACGGCACCGCGTCGGCCGCGTCGTGCAGCACGTGGTCGACCAAGCCGCGCCGGTGCCAGCGGATGTCGTCGCACCGAATGTCGCCCTGCCCGATGTCGATCCCGACGCTTCCGACGAGATGTACCTCGACGACCTCGACTCCGACACCGAGCAGCCCATCGTCGTGCGCCACCTGCGGCGCACGTACGACCTCGATGCGGCAGCGCTGCTCGCGATCCCCGACTACGACTCCCTGTCCGCGTCGCAAGTCGTGCCGCGGCTTGCCGGCCTCACGGCTGACGAGCTCGAAGCGGTCCGCACGTACGAAGCCGCGCACCGCGCGCGGCGCACGATCCTCGGACGAGTCGCGCAGCTGCAGCAGAGCGCCTGATGGAGTCGGCTCGGCCGGCGACCCTCGGAGACCTCACGCGGATCGCCGAGCTGGCCGAGCGAGCCGTCGCGGAGCTCGCCGTGACGAAGGGGGGAGCGGTGTGGTCCCGCCGAGAAGCGCGGGCGAAGCCGTACGCCGACTCCCTGCGAGCCGACCTCGAAGCGACCGACCACCACCTGCTGGTGGGCGAGTTCGCGGGGGCGGTTGTCGGCTATGCCGTCGTGCGGGCCGAGGTCCTCCGCGACGGCGGCATCCTCGGAGTGATCGACGACATCTACGTCGAACCCGAGGCTCGGGAGGTCGGCGTCGGCGAAGCCCTCATGGATGGCGTCGAGCAGTGGTGCCGCTCCCGCAGGTGCATCGGCATCGACGCCCTTGCCCTGCCCGGAAACCGCGAGACGAAGAACTTCTTCGAGACGTTCGGTCTCGTCGCGCGAGCGATCGTCGTCCACCGTCCGCTCGGGGACGATCCGGCGTGACCCGCCCCGAGCTCTGCGTCGGCGCCATCGCGCTGCGAGAGGCTCGGGTGCTGCTCGTGCGGCGCGGCACCGAGCCAGGACGCGGGAAGTGGTCGGTCCCTGGCGGGCGCGTCGAAGCCGGCGAGACGATCGCGGAGGCCGTCGTCCGTGAGCTCCGCGAGGAGACAGGGCTCGTCGGTCGGTGTGGTGCCCTGATCGGCTGGGTCGAGCGGATCGGGCCCGACCACCACTTCGTGATCTTGGACTTCGCGGTGAGTGTCGACGACGGCCAGCCGGTTGCGGGTGACGACGCAGACGACGCGCAGTGGGCCTCACGGGACGAGCTCGATGCGCTCGAGCTCGTCGACGGGCTGCTCGACTTCCTCGTCGAGCACGGCGTGATGGAAGCGCGGACCGACGTCAGCGACCAGTCCAGTTCGGCGGGCGCTTCTCGATGAACGCCGCCAGGCCCTCCTTCAGGTCGTCGGAGCCCATCACCTTCGCCATCGCCGAGTTCGTCATCTTTTTCAGCGTCTCGTCGTCTTCGTAGTCGGACGCGAGCACGATCTTGCGACTCTCGCGCACCGCCATCGGTGCCGACAGGCAGATCTGCTCGGCGAGCGCGATCGCCGTGTCGAGCGACTGCTCGGGCTCGCACAAGCGGTTGACGAGGCCGAGGTCGTACGCGCGCTGGGCGGAGAGCGGCTCACCGGTGAGGATGACCTCCATCGCCGCGGATCGACCGATCGCGCGGGGGAGACGGAACAACCCGCCGGCGCCGGCGATGAGGTTGCGCTTCACCTCCGCGAGACCGAACGACGAACGTGTGGACGCGACGACGAGGTCGCACGCGAGCACGATCTCGCACCCGCCGGCCGTGGCGAGTCCGTCGACCGCGGCGATGACGGGCTTGGTGCGCTCGCGGTAGACGAACCCGGCGAACCCGCCCTTCTGCGTTGCAAGCGAACCTCCACCCGGCGTGTTGATCGCCTTGAGGTCAGCCCCTGCGCTGAACACCGGTCGATCTCCGACGATCGTC
Organism: Acidimicrobiales bacterium; assembly: GCA_035497855.1. Taxonomy (GTDB): domain Bacteria; phylum Actinomycetota; class Acidimicrobiia; order Acidimicrobiales; family DATKAS01; genus DATKAS01. The sequence continues at coordinate 138 of DATKAS010000053.1, read as the reverse complement.
GCTGTGATGACACCGACCCAGAGGTCGGCATCGGCCTCGAACTGATCGAGTGCGGCCTCGAAGTCCGAGGCGACCTCGCCGTTGACCGCGTTGCGTGCCTCGGGACGGTTCAGCGTGAAGATGCCGACGTGCCCGCGT
>DATKAS010000052.1:0-3042 GCA_035497855.1 Acidimicrobiales bacterium | reverse complement strand
CTCTTCCACGGCGGGAACTGGGAGGTGAAGAGGCACACGACGAAGAACGCGGTGAGGACCACCGCGACGATCTGGAGGATGTTGGTCGCGCGCTTCATCAGAACGACGGGAACCCGAACTTGAACCACCACCAAAGGGCGGTGGTTGCCCACGCGATCATCAGTGACGCGAAGACGACTCCGCCGGCGACCGGAAGACCCCACCGCGGCAGCTTGCGGTTGCGCACGCAGAGCACCTTGGTCACGAAGGCGCCGAACACCAGACAGCCGGCGATGGAGTGGATCGCCCAGAACGGGTTGATGATCTTGTTGAAGCCGATCGCCCACAAGCACTGATAGGCGACGGGCAGCGCGACGATGAACGCGAGGGTGCCGGCGAGTCGGTGCGCCTGTGGCATCCACGGCTTGCGCCGTCCCTGCGCGTGCTTGCCGTAGAGGCGTCGTCCCACCCACTCCTGGAACACCGCGAGGGCTGCCGCGATCGTGGCAACCCAGACCTTGAACTCGGGCTGGCCGCTGAAGACCCACACGAATGGCGTCTCACCCGTCGGGTCGTGCACCTTGGCATACGCGCCGAGCGCGACGGACACCGCGCCGCCGATCGCGGCGAAGACGAGCATGCGCCGCAGTCGGTCGGGAGGCGTCTTGCCGGAGCCGCGTGGTCGCGCGGGCGGTGCCTCTGTCACGACCGGGGCGGCGGCCGCGGCCAGCGGCTCGGCGACGGGTTCCGCCGGTGGCTCGGCGACAGGCTCGGCGACGGGTTCCGCGACGGGTTCCGCGACGAACGACACGGTGGGCTGCGCGTGCGGGGTCGGCGGCGCGAGCCCCGGGGGCGGCACCGAGGTGCCGTGCGGCGGGGGCTTCGGAGGCACATGAGGCGAGCCCGGCTCGTGCCCGTCGGTCACGCGGCGGACGCTAGCCCGCGCGGGACGCGGAGGCGCGGGGAGGTCAGGGGTCGCGAAACCCCGCTAGTACCCTGGATCCATGGCCGTCCGGTTCGTGATCATCGGAGGAGGGCCGGCGGGGAACCAAGCGGCCACCTACGCGGCGCGCCTGGGTGCCGAGGTCGTGCTGGTCGAGCGGGACATCGTCGGCGGCGCCGCGCACCTGTGGGACTGCATCCCGTCGAAGACGATGATCGCGACCGGGGGAGCGATGTCGTTCTTCCGGCGCGCCGAGGGCTTCGGGCTCGACGCGGACGCCGCGCTCGACCGCGACAGCCTGCGCGCCAGGGTCGAGCGCATCGAGGAGCGACTGCACAAGTCGGTCGTCGATCTGCTCACGAGTCAGAACGTGCGGATGATCCAGGGCTCCGCGCGCTTGAAGGGCCCGAACCAGGTCGTCGTCGACACGGCAACCGGTGTCGAAGAGCTCGAGGCCGATGCGATTCAGCTGTCGACCGGCTCGCGTCCGCGCGTTCCCGAGTGGTGCATCCCGGACGGCACTCGCATCCTCACGACGCGCGACTGCTACCCACCGCCGCAGATCCCCGAGCACGCGGTGGTCGTCGGTTCCGGCGTCACGGGTGTCGAGTTCGTGCACATGCTGTCTTCGCTCGGCTCGAAGGTGAGCCTCATCGTCAGCCGGCAGCAGGTGCTGCCGACGAAGGACCCTGAAGTCGCGGCCGCGCTCGAGGCCGACTTCCTCGCGCGCGGCGTCGTGCTCTTGAAGGGCGCGCGCGCTGTCGGCATCGACGTCGACGACGGCGTGATCGTGCGGTGCGACGACGGACGGCGCATCGCCGGTTCGCACGCGATCCTCGCGATCGGCTCCGTCCCGAACGTCGAGGGCCTCGGCCTCGAAGCCGCCGGAGTCGAGACGGATGAGAGCGGCTACGTGCGCATCAACCACCACTGCCAGTCGAACGTGCCGCACATCTACGCCGCGGGCGACCTCTCGGGGAAGCTCCCGCTCTCCTCTGTCGCAGCGATGCAGGGACGCAAGATCGCCGAGCACGTGATGGGCCTCCATACGCGTGAGCACCGTCACCTCGACTACGACAAAGCCGCGTCCGCGATCTTCACCGAACCCGAGATCGCGGATGTCGGTCTCGCCGAAGCCGAGGCGTTCGCGGAGGGACGGAAGATCCGCGTGACGAAGGTGCCGTTCTCGGCGAGCGCCAAGGCGCTGATCAACAACGACCCGCGCGGGTTCGTGAAGATCCTGTCCGACCCCGCGACGGGTGTCGTCCTCGGCGGCTCGATCGTCGGGCGGCACGCCGCGGAGCTGATCTCGGTCATCGCGCTGGCCGTCACCGCGAACCTCAAAGTCAGCGACATCTACGAGAGCCTTCTGGTGCATCCTGCGCTGTCTGAAGCCCTCGCAGACGCTGCAGAGTAGTCACGACGTCAGTACCAGCACGTCCTTGACGCACGCCGCGAGCGACCTTGCTACGTTGACGGCCGCGAACGAGTGGTCACCCCGATAACCACGGAGGTTCAAAACATGTTTCGTCGACATCGTCGACCTGTCGCGGCACTCGCGGCCGCTGTCATGGTCGGAGCACTGGCGCTCAGCGTGCCAGCCGCGGAGGCCGGGCTCCTGAACACTTGGACGGGTGCGGGGGGGGCGAACTGGAGCCAGCCGAACAACTGGTCGCCCACCGGGCCACCGGGTTCGGGTAACGCGGTGACGTTCCCCAACGTCACGATCACTTCGGCGACGAACAACGACATCAGCGTCGACCTCAGCGCGCTCCAGTTCGACGGCTCGGGTTACGTCATCGGCGGAAACCCCGTGAACGTCGGTTCGGGTGGCATCACGCAGACGGTCGCAGGCCAGAACGCGATCGGTTCGATCGCGGTGACGCAGGCGATCGCCAACCTGCCGGTCAACATCGCGTCGGGTGGCGTGCTCACGATCGGTCCGGTCTCGGGCGCGTTCAACCTCGTGAAGGGGGGCGCCGGCCGACTCGTGCTGTCGGGCGCCAACACCTACACGGGCAACACACAGATCACCGGCGGCTCGCTGATCGTCAACGGCAACAGCGCGGGGAGCCCCCACGTGCTGACCGCGGGTGCCCTCGGCGGCATCGGCATCGTCG
>DATKAS010000051.1:0-2196 GCA_035497855.1 Acidimicrobiales bacterium | reverse complement strand
GCCCGCGCATTTGCCGCCAAGCACCGCTACGAGGTCGACGCGAACCGCGAGCTGATCGCACTCGGTGCGACCAACATCGGGTCGAGTCTCGTTCAAGGCTTCGCGATCGACGCGAGCATGTCGCGGACGTCGGTCGCCGATGGCGCGGGCCAGCGCTCGCAGCTCGCGGGGCTCGTGAACCTCGGGCTCGTCGTGGTGACGCTCGCCGTGCTGACCCCGTTCTTCGCCGACTTGCCGAAGGCGACCTTGGCCGCGATCGTGATCGCCGCCGTGTTGCCGCTGCTGAAGACAGCCGGCCTGCGCCGTCTCTACCGCATCGACAAGGCGGACTTCACCGTGGCGCTCGTCTGCCTCGCCGGCGTTCTCGTCCTTGGCGTGCTCGAGGGCATCGTCGTCGCGGTCATCGCCTCCCTCGTCGCATTGGTGTACCGGGGCTTCCGCCCCGAGGTGGCCGTGCTCGGTCGGTCACGCTCGCGGGAGACAGACGAGGACATCGGCTTCCGCGACGTCTCCCGCCACCGCGATGTGGAGACATTCCCCGGCCTGGTCATCTTCCGCTTCGACCAGGAGATCTTCTTCGCCAATGCCACCTTCTTCCGCGACCAGATCCGCCGTCTCGCCCGGTCGACCGACCCGCCACCGCGAGCGATCCTCGTCGACGCCACCGCAATCACGCACATCGACACAACCGGGCTCGACATGCTCGTCGAGCTGGACGACGAGCTCTCGACCGAACGGATCAGGTTGATGTTCGCACGCGTCAAAGGCCCGGTACGAGACATCTTGAACCGGGCCGGGCTTGCCGGGCGCTTCGGCCCGGCAAGCTTCTACCCGACCATCGAGAGCGGGGTCGCCGCCTTCGTGACGCGCGATTGACCTCGAGCCGCGATCGGCCGCAGACCTTCGCCGCGCGGCGGTGTCCGAGCGAGGATCAGATCCGCCTGCGGCCACGTCCTGGTGTGACGGCGGCGGCGACCACCGCAGTCTTGGCCACCGGCGACGGGCCCGGGGTGACGGCCCTGGCGACGACCGCGGTCTTGGCCACGGGAGCTCCGATGACTCCGACTCGTGCTGCACGTGCCGGCCTCAGGGGCATCTCAGACTCCTTCCGTTGCGAGGGCTTCGGCTTCGTCGGCCTCGATCGACGCGATGATCGCCTGAATCGGGATCCTTCCGTTCGCGATCAACTGGCCACCCGACCGCCGCGCCGCTGAGGCAAAGGGGGCAGCCCAGGTGTTCTCCCAGACGAGGACGCCGGCTGTGCTCCCCGGGTCCATCGCTGCGGCGAGATGCGCGACGTCCTCCGCGGCCAGGAGCTCTGCGAGCTCGGCCTCGAGGGTCTGCAGCTCACCCAGTTCGGCGACGTCGGAAAGCTCCATCGCCTCGACCGAGCCGTGCTCGTCCTTCGCCAAGATGAGCACGTCGATGAGGCGGATGGTTCCTGCTTCGACCAGCTTCACGAGCTCGGCCGCCATCTCGCCCGTGAAGTTGGTTGCTCCGGCCGGGAACTCGACGACGAGGTAGTCGACGGGGCCGAGCTCGTCGAGCGATGTGCTTGTCATAGGTTCCTTTCGTTACGGGAGAATCGGTTCTGGACTGTGATCGGCACCGGTGCCCGGTCTGTCAGACGCCCTCGATCGCTTCCAGCCGTCCCGTTCGGACGGCGTCGGTGAAGGCGTCGTAGTCGCGCTCGTTCTGGTCGGCGTAGCGCTCGGAGAAGTCGACGATCGCCCTGTCGAACGCGTCGCTCTTCCCCAGGTAGGAGCTGATCGCGATCGGGTCTCCGGAGCGGGCATGTGCGCGGGCGAGCGTCCATGCGCACAGACGCGCGTACAACGCAAGCGCGGGCGGCGTCAACGACTCGACCTCGGCCGACCCCTTCATGTCACGGAGCTGGCGCCAGTAGAGGTAGCGATTCTCTTGCTCGCCCTTCGTCCAGCCCAGGAAGATGTCGCTCGCGGCCTGCATCATCCGCTGCCCCTTCACGACACGTTGGCCGGGCTGCCTGTACCGACTCTTCGGCAGGTGATCCTCGAGCACCGAGGCCGTCGCCTCCTTGACCTGGAGGAACAGCGGATCGTTCTCGTCGCGCCCCTGCAGCAGGACGATGAACGCACGCGTGCCGACGCTCCCAACGCCGACGACCTTGCGCGCCATATCGATGATCTGGAACTTCTCGAGCAGGTGACGGCGGTC
>DATKAS010000050.1:0-3143 GCA_035497855.1 Acidimicrobiales bacterium | reverse complement strand
TGAGTCCTTCTCGGACGACGACCTCGCTGAACGATGCCTCGAACTCCTCGGGGAAGCGACTGCGACTCAGGGCGATCGCTGAGCGACCGGGTCGGCGACAAGTTCGTTGACAAGTCCTGCGACACGCCTGCCGTCAGGCCGCTTGCGAGGGCGTCGGCCGTTCGCCGGCGCGACGGGCGTGCTTCGTCGCAGTGAAGCGCCAGGCCCGGGTACCAGCCCGCCACCAGCGAGGAGACAGCCCGGCCTTCAGCTGGAGATGGTCGACGAAGGCGCCGGCTTCAGGAAGTTGCTCCCACACCGCGGGAAGGAACACGCCGCCCTGCGCTCCTGCAGCGATGACGAGCCCGTCGACGCCCGGGCGCAGCGCACCGACGAGCTCGCCACGTGACGCCGCAGGCAACGGCGAAACTGGAGACAGCACCGACACCTCGATCACGAGGTGCTCGTAGTCGACGCGGCGGAGGGCCGGCAGGCGCGGGTCGGCGAAGGCGGCGGACCACGCGTGGCGCGCCGCGCCATGACCGAGCGGCTCGACACCCTCGATCGTGCCGATGCAACCGTTGAGCTCACCGTCGACGGTCAACGTCACGAACACGCCGGCGTGCTCGCGCAACGCCGCCGGCAAGAGCGGCAGAGGCGTCGCCGAAGGCAGGCCGCCGAGCAGCCCGTCGACGACCGCGCGGTCGGCGATGTCGAGGAGCGACTCGACATCGCCGGCGTCGAGCATCGGCTCAGGCGACGACGAAGGCGCCATACCCCACCACCCGTTGCCGGTCGCCGGCGGTGTCGCCGGAGTTGCGCAGGTCCACCTGCGCGACCCTGAGACGGTGGGCGCAGGCTGCTGCGAGGAGGCCGCGAAGCCCGGCCGCGCCACAGGCGTCACGATCGCCGATCGCCTCAGGTACCGCCGCCACGATCGCCGCTGCCGTAACGGTGTCGAGTTGCACCGCGTCGACGTAGGGGTGGTAGTGGGAGAGGTCAGTGCTGGCGACGATCAGAGTCTCCGGGCCACCCCACACCGTCTCGAGCACGGCGGCAACGTCGGCCGCGGCCCAGTCGTTGACCGCGAGCGGAAGCAGCTCGAAGCCATCCAGCACCACCTGGAGAAACGGCAGCTGCACCTCGAGACTGTGCTCGAACGCGTGGGCAGCGTCGTCGACATGCACTCCAGGCATCGCGAGGACGACGTCGCGAGCAACAAGGTCGACGGGGACCAAGCCGAGAGGTGTAGCGAACGCGTCGGCACCACTGACCGCAACCCCGCGCACGGGGGCGCGGTGGCTCGGGCCGACGAGCACCACGCGCCGGATCGACGCCCGTCCCGGCACAAGGCGGAGGTAGGCCGACGCTGCGATCGGCCCCGAGTAGGGATAGCCCGCGTGGGGGACGACGAGGGCCTTGGGGACGGGGGCCTCCGCTCCCGAGACGACGGCACCCTCGAACGCGCGGCGTAGTGCCTCGAGCAGGTCGTCGCGACCGGCCGGGTAGAAGGCGCCAGCGACCGCGGCCGGGCGGACTCGCAGCACTGGGGTCGGCGTCATCGCGCGTCCCGCGTCGAGGCGATGCGGCGAAGGACGACCGGCTGGCGGTGTGCACCCCAGCCGCCCGCGGGCCCGTCGAACACGCCGGGGAGCTTGGTGCCGCAGGCGAGGCAGTGGCCGGTCTCGTCGAGGCGGTAGTCGCCGAGCGTGTACCAGTCCCGGGTGATGACCCGCTCGCCGCAGCCCGCGCAGTAGGTGCTCTGACCGTCGGCGTCGTGGACGTTGCCGGTGTACGCGTGCTGCACGCCGTTGGCCAGTGCGATGCGCCGCGCCCGAGCGAGGGTCGCAGGTGGTGTCGATGGCCGGTCGAGCATCTTGAAGTCGGGGTGGAACGCCGTGAAGTGCATGGGCACGTGCGGACCGAGGTGCTCGACGACCCACGACGTCATCGCGTCGAGCTCGCCGTCGCTGTCGTTCAGCCCGGGGATGAGCAGCGTCGTCAGTTCGAACCACACACCGGTCTCGTGCGCGAGGTAGTCGAGGGTGTCGAGCACTGCACCGAGCTCGCCGCCGCACACGTGTCGGTAGAACTCCTCAGTGAAGCCCTTCAGGTCGACGTTCGCGGCGTCGAGGTGGGCATAGAAGTCGGACCGAGGTTCGGGGCAGATGTAGCCCGCGGTCACGGCGACTGCTCGGAGCCCTACGTCGTGGCACGCGTCGGCGACATCGACCGCGTATTCGAGGAAGATCGTCGGGTCGTTGTAGGTGAACGCCACGCTCCGGCATCCCAGGTCCTTCGCCGTCCGGGCGATCGTCTCTGGGGAGGCCGCGTCGGCGAGGGTGTCGATCTCCTTCGACTTGGAGATGTCCCAGTTCTGGCAGAACCGGCACGCCAGATTGCAGCCGGCGGTGCCGAAGCTGAAGATCGACGACCCGGGCAGGAAGTGGTCGAGCGGCTTCTTCTCGATCGGGTCGACGCAGAAGCCGCTGGAGCGGCCGTAGCTCGTGAGCACCACCCCATCGCCCTGACGCTCGCGCACGAAGCACAGACCGCGCTGGCCGTCGCGAAGCTTGCAGGCTCGCGGGCACACGTCGCACTGCAAGCGGCCGTCGTCGAGCGCGTGCCAGTAGCGGGTCGGAACAGTGAAGGGCTCCATCGCGATGAAAACGGTATCGACCCGCCGAGTCGTTCCAACATCGTGGGGCGATCCGGGCGCGCCGGCGTTGTCGCAGTGCGTGAGCAGAGGATGCGGCTCCCGACCCAGGAGCGCGTGAGGAGCCGGTTCAACGCGAACCAGGCGGCGGCGACGAAGACGACGAGGACTTCAGCTCCACCAGATCCCCGTACAGCACCGCGGCGAACGCGAGGGTGATGGGCGCGTGAGGATCGGCGGCGAAAGACGCCCCTCGCGATGAAGCCGATCGCTCGCACCAGAGTCTCGTCAGCGCGCTCGGAGGGAGTCGAACCCCCAACCTTCTGATCCGTAGTCCGCTACTGCTGGTGAGGTGTCGTGAGGTCTCGACGCGTCAGGCCGCTTGCGACGGCGTCGGCCGTTCGCCGGCGCGCCGGGCGTGCTTCGTCGCAGTGAAGCGCCAGGCCCGGGTAGCCACGCGCCGCCACAGCGTCGGCGGTCCGCTCGGCCTGGTCAGCAAGTCCCAGAC